>JALYPT010000042.1 GCA_030856205.1 bacterium
AGCTTCTTGTCCTCTGGTTCCCATGCTTCGTACAAACTTGAATTTACGGATTGCCTTCGAGCCAGAACCATTTTTTCTCGCCAGTGCATTAGTGATTTTGCAGTAAACGTTTCAATTGTAGAATTTCCTCCCATATGCCTACCATTGAAAACTTTTTGTCCATTAGTAAAGCGTTCAGTTGCATAGCTATTTAATAGTTCAACAAGAATTGACTTAAACTTTTTAGTTTCTGTTTTTACACGTTCTGGTGCGATTTGTTCTGAACCTGGTTGGGTTTGAACTGTTAGCCAGAACTCTTCTAGGGGAGTATCTGTTTCTGGACTCTCGATGCCTGCTTGATCAATGACTACTCGACCAGGAGAATAGGGACGTCTAGCTTGTCTACCATCAAAACTACGAGCTACGGCCCAATCACCAACACCATCGATGAGTCTTTGCCTATATTGTTCAGGATCAATCCCGCAAAACTCTAGAAACTCTGCTTTAATTACAGAGTACGGACTTTGCTCTTTTGGAGCAACTTCTTGTTCTAGCAACACTCCTGTCATAACGACTTATTATACCAAGAAACGTAGTATTACGCAAGGATGGTGTTGTGGTAGAATTAAATTATGATATAGCTTTCCAACACCTACCAAAATTATGTAAATGGAGACGATATGAAAGATAAATTAATTGCAGATTATATAAAGGGTGAAGAGAAGCGACAGCGCGAAGGTTTAGAGCTTATTCCGTCAGAAAACTATGTTAGCCGTGATGTGCTGGATGCTTTGGGCTCAATTCTTACAAACAAATATTCGGAAGGCTATCCGGGCAAGCGTTATTACGGTGGTCAGCAGTACACGGATTTGGTGGAGCAGCTAGCGATTGATCGTGCCAAAGAGCTTTTTGGCGCAGATCATGCCAACGTTCAGCCCCATTCTGGAGCTCCGGCAAATATTGCCGTTTACCAAGCGTGGTTAGATCCGGGTGACACAGTTATGGCAATGCGTCTTGATCAAGGTGGACATTTAACTCATGGGCATCCGATTACTTCTAGCGCAAAACTTTACAACTTTGTTCGCTACGGAATGAAAGATGTTGAGACAGGCGAGATTGACTATGACGAAATGTTGAAAATTGCCAAGAAAGAAAAACCAAAGATTATATTGGCCGGCTTTTCTGGTTACCCGCGTGATCTAGATTATGCGAAGTTTGCAGAAATTGCCAAGCAAGTTGATGCGGTTTTGATGGCTGATATGGCGCATATTGCTGGCTTAATTGTAGGCGGTGTTTCGGATAATCCTTTTGATTTTGGCTTTCACATCATAACCACTACAACACACAAAACTTTGCGTGGACCTCGCGGTGGTTTGATTTTGACTAAAGGCACAGTAAGTAACCCATTGAAGGCGCCAGAAAAAACTGTGGAAAATTTGCCGACATTAATTGATAGGGAAGTATTCCCAGGATTCCAAGGCGGACCTCACATGCACACGATTGCCGCGAAAGCTGTAGCTTTTGGCGAGGCGCAAGATCCAAGCTTTAAAACTTATGCAAAACAGATCAAACTCAATGCAAAACGTTTAGCCGATGAGCTAATGAAACGGGGCTTCAAACTAATTACGAACGGAACAGATAATCATTTGATTTTGGCAGACATGGTGAAGAGTTTTGGAATCGACGGGCGCGAAGCACAAGAAATTTTAGACAAAGTAGGATTGACTGCAAACGCAAACGCAATTCCATTTGATACGCGTCCTCCATATAAACCGAGTGGACTTAGGCTCGGAACTCCAGCCATGACTACTCGTGGATTAGTTGAGTCCGACATGGAAACAGTTGCGCAGTGGATGAAGCAAGCCATTGATGCACGAAATGATGACAAAAAACTAGAGCTACTTCACAAAGAAGTCATCTCCTTCGCCACCAAATTCCCACTCCCATCAGATTTGCATGAGTAACTACAAGTGGTACAATTAGCTTGTTAACATAAAAGGAAACAAAAATGCCAAAAAAGAACATAAAATCAAAATCAAACAAAAAATCAATCTGGAGTAAGCTAAAACCCAATACTGGAATTAAGAAGTTAGTCTACGTGGTAGTAATATTCGCAGTCATCGGTGGAGGTGTATACGCTTACCGCAGTTTCGCAGCCTCTGGTACAAGATACTCGGCAGGTACTTTTGCAGGTGGAACACCAGTTTATGGTACTAATGCCAAGGGCAAGTATGTGAAGTACAGAGTTATCAACGATGTATCGGATAGCAATAAAAACAGCACAAGAAGAAAGGTGTCTTTAATAAACGGAAGACATTATACAGCTTGTTGGAAAGCATCTTCAACTAATGCGAGATTGTATGCGGGTGCGTATAACACAAGTGTATTCAGCGTTAATGGAAATGGTAAATATGTTCAAAGTGCTGATGGAACTGTTGAGGTCTGCACAAACTTCACTATTCCAAAGCAAACGGAATACTTTACAGACGCAAATATTTACCTAAATTACGTGAATGAGCCAACCAGGTTCTCTCCTGTGAATGTGATAGAGTTGGTGATATCTATTGAAACTGCCCAGGGTTAACAAAAAACTAGAGCTACTTCACAAAGAAGTCATCGCCTTCGCCACCAAATTCCCACTCCCATCAGACGGATAAACTTGGGTTGGCTCAGGCCAAAATTCAGTTACATAGCTCACAATTTGTTCAAAACTTAGTAGTAATTCTACAATTATTCCATTTTCACGACGGTATATTCCGCCATCCTCTTGAGCATTTTGATACATTGCCATCACGCGTGCAGCATTTTCCGGATACGTTTCTACCTTAACGATGTCATCCAACAAAATGGCAGAAGAGCGTGTTATATCAGTGACGTTCTGTAGCAGATGCAACATGGGTTTTTTGGTTTCACGAAATGACGTAATGGCTTGAATGAACCCTTCATGTTGTTGGCCACAGGTTTTTGGTTCATTCGCCCAACCAATAAGATTATCTTCCTCATCCATATATTCATCGGTCCATTGGCTTGACCAACCAGAACCTGTCAGATGAATTCCGGCACCTTCTTGAGATGTAATCCGAGCATAAGGGCATTTGAATCCACTGAATTTTCCATAAGGCACACCTAGTACTTTGAGAACTGGATATTTTTGTTCTGAGTACTGATCTAATCGGCTTTTGTTCGGATTTGGGTTTGGGAATAATTCACCTTGCTCAGCAGTTGTCATAACCAAAATGTATACCAATAATGGATGATAAACAAAAGCTTTTAGTTGAAGTGGCCGAGGAACCGGACTTCTGGAACAAGCGTAATACCTAATTTTGTTTTTACAGTTTCTATGATTTCTTTTTGGACATCGTAAATTTGCTGTGAAGTTGCATCGCCAGCATTTTCGATTTTTAAAACATGATCTGGGTGAAGTCGAACCGGTCCCCAACTTTGACCGCGTCTGAATCCGGCTGCCAGCAGTACATGTGAAGCAGAAACGCGCGTTACTGATCCACTATGAACTTGGTTTTGCTTTTTGATATCTTCTGTCGACGTTTTTGACTCATCAAACTCCATTATTTTTTCGGCTACATCCGCGCTTACCTCTGGGTTTCTGAAAAACGATCCAGCAGTCTTGGAGTGATTATTGTCTTCCCAAAGCGAACCAGCCCTCCTGCGTGCTTCCAAAATTATCTTTCTACGTTGCTTCAAGTCGCTTGGATCTAGCTCCAGGTCTTTTGCTACCTCCAGCGCTTTAGCATATTCAAGCGGTTTCAAATCACTTTGAAGTTCAAATGCTACACGAATTACTATTAAATTTTCAAATTCTTTGGTTTGAAATTTCGAGAATCGATAGCCAAAATCTAATTCGCTCGCCTTAATTTTTCTAGACTCAGCGTTTTTGCCTTTTACATTAACAACTTCAACCCATTTCAACGTGTCAGCTACGGCTTGTCCGTAGGCGGCAATGTTCCCAACGACTGCAGCGCCAACAGTACCTGGGATTCCGCTCATGCGTTCAAGTCCCCATAGCCCAGCGCTGATCGATTGCTTTACAAGTTCGTCCCATTCAACTCCTGCATCGGCTACAAACAACTTTTCCTGCATTTCAATATTGTGAGTATTGAGTTTTACAACTGTGCCACCCAAACCATCATCAGATATCAAAGTGTTAGCACCAGAGCCCAAAAACCAAATTGGAGTTTCACAAGTGTTTAGGGCAGTTGCTAGTTCTTCAGTTTTATCTACAGTGATTAATTTATCGGCTTTTCCACCCGCACCAAAAGAGGTCAAATCGGACAAATCAACATTTTCTTCAATTTTCATACTTATATTGTACTTTATTTAGTGATTTGGATTGTTGTAAAGATTAATTTCAAAGCATAAAAATTCCCACAGAAGGAGCGTTGTTGTAATTCTTACGTATTTGGCAAAAAGGTCTTGCGAAGCGTGTTGTAAGATTTGTAAGCTTTATATATGTTTAATAAAAACGCAAAAATTGTCGGAGATTATCTAAAGGATAGACGCGAGTCAAAAAATCAAACTTTGGCTGAAGTAAGCGGAGCTGCAGAGTTAGAAATTGACCAACTAATTTTGATCGAAGCTGGGCTGAAGCTACCCGAAGAAGAAGTACTTGTGACATTAATTAGCTTTTTGCAAATTCCAGATGACGATGCCAAAGATATATTCACAAAAGCTGGATATTTTGATGAACAGACTCAAACTACCATTTCGGCAACTCCGGTTTTGTACTGCGATGAACTAGAAGTTCAAAAGTCCAAAGATGGTGTAGTCATTGATTTCAAACAACCAAACCACGAAGGTGGATCAAACAGTTTTCGTTTTGGTTTGAGTGAATCAATCACCTATGAACTTATAAAACAGCTCATGAAACAAATTAATAAAACGGAAGAAATTAGACTACTCCCCGATGTCAGAAAAAGAACCAACACCAACAAATAATAACTATCCTTTTTTAAGAAAATTAGGAAGAGTAGCGGCAATCAGCGCAGTAATATCTGTCTTTGCAACTATTACTGGTACGCGATTGATCGATTATGCAATTGATAATGGAAAAAATGAGATAGGCCGAGAAATAAATAATGGTATGGGAGATGAACTAGATGGCGTTCAAGGAGATTTTGAAAACTTGCTTAGAGAACAAATTGAAAAGGAATCGACTGAGCTTCAGGATCTAGTGGATCAACGATTTACCGATTTCGAAGAAAGCCTAATTACAAAAATTGAAAGCGGTGAATTGCTAGAACAAATTCTTTCAACCACTACTTCCACCACAATCGACGGAACACTAGAACAAGGACTTTCCCAGTGTTTACCGCCACAAGCAGAATGTATCGAGCCATAAAAAAATCCCCAATCGGGGATAATGGTACACCCGGTAGGATTCGAACCTACGACCTCTTGTTCCGAAGACAAGCGCTCTAATCCGCTGAGCTACGGGTGCGTAACAGCGATATTATAACAGAATTGAGGCATTTCTTCTACCTGTTTCCAAAGTGTATAATTGAAACATGATTAAAGCGATAGCTGCAATTGACAGCAAACGTGGACTTGCAAATGAGCAAGGCATTGCCTGGCAAGGTAGGATTCCGGGTGATATCAAATACGTTCATGAACAAATTGAGGGGCACCCGATGATCATGGGCTATGGTACATATCTTGAGTTTACCAAACCAATGATGCAGGCCAGTGAAACATATGTAGCCACAAGGAAAGACGTGGAACTGAATCCTGGCTTCACTGCGGTAGATAATGCTGTCGATTTTTTGCAAAAATACAAAGGTGACGGGCCTGATATGTGGAATTTTGGAGGAGCCGGCCTATTTGCAGCGACTCTGGCAATAACAGATGAAATTCACATTACACAGCTCGAAGGTGACTTTAACAGCACAAAGTTTTTTCCTGAGTTTAAAGATGATTTTGTAATGAAAACAGAATCTGATCCGGTTACCGAAGGCGATATTACTTATACGTTCCAGGTGTGGAAGCGTAAGTAGTTTGCTATCATGAATGTATGAATATATCGCCCGTTTTTGGCGTCTCAGCTTCTGACATATACGTTTGGGCTTTTATTTTCATCATTTTGCTATTTCCTTTGTATGGTCTCTTTATTTTTTTCAATCGTTACGTTCACCATAAAGCAAAACATAATGGCAAAAAGCATGACTATAAACACATAGACATTGATATGTTTGCACATGCTCATCACAAGGGTGAGTTTGCCCATCATTTTGAAGGAAAATGGTATGAGTCGCGCGTAATTACCCGGGTCATTCCGCTGGCTCTAGTATTTTTATTGATGGTTTGGTTGTTGGTGGCAATGATCAGAGAGAACACTCAGAATTCTTATGGCTACAAAGAAAAGAACATTATTGCCCAACGCGAAATAAACAAACAACAGCAACAGCCAAAAGAAGATAAAAAAGAAGAATCAACCCAGGCAGGTCCTACGTATACAGCGCCTTCAGCGCCCCTGAGATTTGGTGACATTGGCTTTATTTCTCAGTTGCAGGCGGCAAATAATATCGGCGAAGCTGAGGCTGCGCTTCAGTCATTTTTGGATTATTACGGATTAGACATGCAACTTACGAATATTACAAAAACAACGTACGAGGAGTCTGGAAATTTTAAATTTACACGACCAGCAAACAAGCATTTGAGTTCAATAAAAACCTACGGCTCGATGTTTATGGATGAATGGGCAAAATATCCGCCTGATTTTATTAAGGCTTCACGGTTAAACTCAGTTGCGTTTGTGGTGGGTTTGCAGGTTGATTATGGAAACGGGCATCGCGATGTGGCCGCTACCTACGATGTATTGTCGGACATCATGATGTACGATGTGAGTTATGGAGCAAGTCTTTACTCTGAACAAGTTGTCCATCACGAGTTCAATCACTTATTTGAATATAACCAAAACAATACATACACCAGACCAGATCCTTCTTTCACTCAGTGCAATCCAGTCGCTTATGGATCTGGAGGCGCGTCAGCTTACGAAGATGGCAACTATAGTTATACCCAACATCCAAATAATGGTTTTGTAACAACCTATGCCAAAACAGCCATAGAAGAGGATAGAGCTGAATTGTTTGGCTATTTGATGCAAGAAGACAACTACGCCAGTTTGATTAGCTGGAATAAATCCGATAGTTGTCTTGCCAAAAAGACTGGAATTTACCAAAAATATATTCGAAGTCTAGCACCAACAATGACCGATTCCTATTACGACGCCATCAATTAAAACATTTACAACAGAGGTATTTTGTAGTAAAATAGTTTGTTGTGGAGCCATAGCTCAGCTGGTTAGAGCACCTGCCTTTTAAGCAGGGTGTCCTGGGTTCGAGTCCCAGTGGCTCCTCCAAATTAAATCACTCGTGTTAGCGGGTGTTTTAATTTGGTAGTAATACGAGAACCCAATCTTTTGCGAAGCAAAAAGGGTTCGTGTTGGTCTCAAAAGCTGCGACGAGTCCCAATATACGACTTTTTCAGTTTTTGGCTGCTTGTGTATCACTAAGCTGAAATAACCTATGAACGTCTATAATGATGATGGTAACGAATATTGGTATGAATATGAATATTATCCAATTCATACTCCAAGCAGCTTGTAAGTCACCCTTCAGTAGAAATTTGAATGCTCGAGTCAAACCTATCGAAGGTGAATTCATTCCTAATCTTCCGTAAACAGACAACGATGGCAAGAGGTTGATGTTAAATTTCGTTGTAAATACTAAGTAACTTACGATTAGTCCGAAAGCTGCCAGTCTTGCTTTAGGAGTTTGAAAACCAATTAACTCAGTAACGGTCATTCTAATTTAAACTAACTTCAACTCCATTCGAGAAAGCGCTGTCATGTAATTCTGCTTTAACTAGTTTTGTTCCTTTCGAAACGTCAAATACCACGGTTGCTTTTACCTGGTTGCCTGGATTGATTTCCTCAAGAAATGCAGCTGAATTATTCTCAATTGCAAATTCTGCACTTGAATCATTCTCAAATTTTTGCCCATCAGCGTTGAATACATATTGGTTGGAGGAATCAAATAACTGAGCTTCGTCGCCAATATTTTTGATATTCATGCTCATCAAACAAAACTCACCTTGAGCCTCTTCTGTAAGGAATTCATTATCATCAATTACAGTTTTTCCACACTCAACTTTTGTAATTGTCATCTCGAACTTACCGTCCCTTACCGCGTCACCTACGGCTGGTAGTTTTGGTTCTTCATCAGAAGATTTATTCTCTTCTACTGGTTGTTCCTCCTCCTGTACTTGTTTGTTTGATGTATCAGTAGTTGATGACCCTATTGCAAAGACGTTTGCTAAAAATCCTAAGATAATTACAACCGCAACAATAATAACGGCGGTTTTCAAGTTCTTATCTCTATTTGCAAGCGCTTTCTTGTCAGCAGTTTTGAGATTACCAGTTAATATCAAGATGAGGTCTATTAGATACCATATACCACATCCACCGAAAGTTATTAGTTTAAGAATACCTAGTCCCACATATCCCATGTAGAAACGATCTACTCCAATACCACCGAGGAACAGTGATAAAAGTGCAGCTGTAAGAAAGTCCTTACCTTCTTCTTTTG
This sequence comes from bacterium, assembly GCA_030856205.1. GTDB lineage: Bacteria > Patescibacteriota > Saccharimonadia > Saccharimonadales > JAGQNJ01 > JALYPT01. The sequence goes on from JALYPT010000042.1 coordinate 8,583, forward strand.
TTTGATTAGGATTACTCTTTTTTGATGTTTTGCTCATATTTTCTCCTTTAGTTATTTTCTATATTATTACACAAAGCAAACGTCGGATCAAATCATGCGGGAAAAGTCATGATCAGCGCTATTAGAATACACCAAACCAAAAGCTGCGTAGATAGTCTCATCTGTGCTAACCTGTTTCTATGAAGAAAGAACTTAACGGAGCCGAACTGGCTGGGTTTATCAAAGAGCGCCAGGCCAAACAGGTTAGATCTCTAAAACAGTCAAAAAGCATTAATCCAAAATTGGTCATTGTGCGAACGAATCCTGATCCCGTGGTTGATAGTTACATGCGCCTAAAAACCAAGTATGGAGAAGAGATTGGAATCGATGTTGAGGTTGCTGATGTCGATCAAAAAGAGGCGTTAAAAATTATTGAAGAGAAGAATTCGGACAAAGCAGTTCATGGGATTATCGTTCAGATTCCCTTGCCAGATCCAAGTGAAACAAACGTGGTTTTAGACGCCGTTGATCCAAACAAAGATGTAGATGGGCTTGGAGCAAACACCAAAATGGACGCCGCAACACCTATGGCAATTAACTGGCTCTTGTCTGGTTACAACATCGATCTAGAGAACAAGCACATAGTTGTAGTCGGGCATGGACGATTAGTTGGAAAGCCATTGGTAAAGATTTGGAAAGGTTCTGGTTTGGACGTTGAAATGGCCGACAAAAAAGTGGTTAATCTAAAAGAAGTAACTCTGAATGCTGACATTTTGGTTAGTGCAACTGGCGTACCAGGACTTATTAAAGCCGATATGGTAAAACCAGACTCTGTAATAGTTGATGCTGGAGTGGCAACAGACAAAAATGGGCTAATTGGTGATGTTTCAGAAGAAGTCCGCGAGCTTCCAGGAATTTCAATTACTCCAATCAAAGGCGGTGTCGGCCCACTTACGGTCTGCGCACTTTTTGAAAACGTTATTAAATCTGCAAGGAACTCAAGTGAATAGAACTATTGGTGTTTTTGACTCTGGAATTGGCGGAATGTCTGTTGTGAATGCAATAAAAAAAGAAATTCCAAACCTTCATATTATTTACAAAAACGATAAACACCATCTTCCATATGGAGATAAAACTCCTGAGCAATTGTTGTCGTACGTTGTCCCGATTCTAGAAAGTATGGTTAAGGAAGGTGCAGAAGCGATAGTTATTGCGTGCAACTCTGTAACAACGACAATAATTGATCAATTGCGCGATGAGATATCTGTTCCTTTGATTGGAATGGAGCCAATGATAAAGCCGGCGGTAAATGAATCAAAAACAAAAACTATTGGCGTATGTGCTACGCCGACCACGCTGGCTAGTTCGGGATATGCAAGACTAAAAAACAATTACGCAAAAGGTGTGAATGTGATTGAGCCAGATTGTAGTAAATGGTCTCAAATGATTGAAGATAATAAAATTGACAGAGAACACATTAAGAATACTGTGCATGAGATGCTAGATTACGGTGCTGATGTTATCGTGCTTGGCTGCACACATTACCACTGGATAGAAGACGACATAAATGAACTTGTTGATGGCCAGGCCATGGTTTTACAACCTGAAACACCGGTGGTTAATCAACTCAAGCGAGTGCTTGAACAGCTTTCGTAAACTGATCTCCGCGCTCTTTGTAATTAGAAAACATATCAAAACTGGCTGAACCTGTTGAAAGCACCACCACATCGCCTTTTTTGGCACCAGCTTTGGCAGCATTTACAATTTGGGTCATTGTATTCGAAATCTTCATTTCTGTAATTGGAATTTTGCAATCCATTTTCTGTAAACTTGCAACAATTTTTGGTCCAGTTGTACCAATTGCAACGATGTGTCGAATCTCGTTTTGGTTTTCTAGAATTTTACGGACTAGTCTAGAGTAATCCGCGCCTTTGTCGGAACCTCCAAGAATAAGAACTTTATTTTTTTCAAATGTATCAATAGCAACTATGGCAGTGTCTGGTGTTGTACCAAAACTGTCGTTGATAAACCAAACACCATCAATTTGTCCAAGAATTTCGAGTCGGTTGGGTAAGCCAGGGAAGTCACGCACGACTTTGGTGATGAGCTCGGTGTCATGTTTAATAATGTGCCAAGTTGCGGCGATAGCAGCGCAAACGTTTTCTAGGTTGTGCCTTCCCAGTAATGCAACATCTTCGATTGAACAGACTTTTGTATCATAAGCAATAATGTCGTTTCCAGAAACATGTACTCCGCGGTCGTCCAACGTGTCTGCGTCAATCGGCGGCACGTCATACAAAGTTTTCCTGGCATGCGACACGCCGACGATTTCCTCAGAGTAGCTGCTTCGCACGTTATAAACCGCAAGGTCATCATGCTGTTGTTGTTGAAACATATTCTGCTTGGCCTGGATGTACTCGTACATGTCTTTGTGCCAATCCAAATGCTCTTCGGTTACCATGAGGCAAACGCCAATTTTTGGTGAGTGTTTCAAATCAATCAGTTGAAAGTTTGCAAGTTCCAGAACTACCCAGTCGTCCGCACCAATCTTTGCACTACCATCATCGTTTTTGAGCATATCCAGAGGGCTCAGACCAATGTTTCCACCAAGGTGAACTTTGTGCCCAGCTGCCTCGAGGATTTTTGTTATCAATGTAGAAGTCGTTCCTTTGCCTTTTGTACCTGTCACGCCAATAATATTGGGCGCCTTGCACTGTTCAAAAAATTCATTGGTGGCAGTAGTGGTTTTGCTTAATATTTCGGCGTGTTCCTCGTTGTTTTTCAGCATTAACGAAGGATGGATGCCGGGAGAACGTACGATCAAATCGTATTCATCCAGATCGTATAAATATTCTGGCCCAAACACGACCGGCACACCGTCAGGAACATCAGTTTGTTCTAGATAATCCAAGACGTGAATCTCGTTTTCAGGAGATAGGTAGTGCTTGTATGCACTTTTGCCTTCTATGCCCCAGCCAAGAATCGCTATTTTCATAGGCAGACTACTTTATTTCTTTTTTGATCAGATCAGCAACTTGTTTTGGTGTCATATCGGCCTTAAGTACAACAGCGGTAACGCCAAGTTTTTTTACGTCTTCTGGAATCTCTTGCTCACCCATATTTGTCAGAATAATAACTTTTGTGTTTTTGCCCCACGGAGTTTGGCGCATTTTTGCAAGCATTTCGTCGCCGTTCATTTCAGGCATCATGAGATCAAGCAAAAGTATATCTGGTTTCATTGTTTCTGCTAGCGCTAGACCCAATTTTCCGTTCTCGGCCGTATCAACTTCGTATCCAAGCGCTTCGAACTTTATTCGATACATCTGTGAAATCGCTTGGTCATCCTCTACAATTGCAATTTTTGCCATAACATCATCATACGGATAAACGGCCGGTTTATCAACGCTAGTCTTCTTAAAAACTGATATACTGGAGTCAATGATAAAGCAACTCAGCAAAGAGCAACAGCTTAAAACATGGGTGTTTGTGATCCTTGCTACCTTAGTTTTTACTTTTTGGTTTCTTAACCCATATTTAAATGTTATTGCTTTCGCTGGTTTGGTCGCGATAATATTTAACCCAATTTACAAATGGTTTTTAAGGTTCAAAAGGGCCAAAATTTCAAAAGGCTTTGCCGCCGGGCTTACAACAATTATTTCATTCTTCATTTTTCTTGTCCCTATTTTAATAGTTTTTGGTGTGACAGTTAATCAAGCCGTTGTGTTGTTTAACAATTTCGAAGACGGCACGCTTATTATTGATGGACAAGGCATCAACGATGTGTTGTTGGACGTTACCGAGTGGGCTGATCAGCAGGTTGTGGGGCTTGGCGGAAGCAGTGATTTAATCAAGCCAACAGAGGCGACGGACAAGCTAAAAGAGGTTGTTCCGATTATTGGGAACTATATGATTAACCTAGTTCGTTCCATCGCCACCGGAATTCCAAATATGATTGCTATGGTTATTATTTACTTGTTTGTGTTCATAGGAATCCTGACCAATCAAGACCAACTTCTTGAAGTTCTTCATAATCTTAGTCCATTTGGTAAGGAGCAAAACGACGATTATTTTACAAAGATTACTGCAACAGCCAAGGCCATGGTAAAGGGGCAGCTTTTGATCGCATTCTTACAAGGTTTGGTTGGAGCTGGAAGTTTGTTCCTGGTCGGGTTGGGTGAGTATTCTTTGTTCTTCCTCATGCTTTTGACATTTTTATCGATTATCCCGCTTGGAGGAGGTTTGATCACTATTCCTATTGGAATTTTGGCCATCGCTTTTGGAAACGTTTGGGGCGGAGTTCTGGTTCTGCTAATTCATTTTGTTGTGGTTGCTAACATCGACAATGTTTTGAGACCAAAGTTGATTCCAAAAATTGCCCAATTACAATCAGCTTTGGTGTTGTTGTCGGCCTTCGCCGGTGTTATCTATTTTGGTCTGCTTGGTGTGATCTATGGCCCAATTATTATGGTCGTAATCACAACCACCATCGAAGCCTACATCGGCTTCATCAAATCCGAACAACCCTCCTAGCAGAATTCGGCGTAGTTTTGTTGGAGGCGAGTGCTTGCTTCTGTTACGTTTGCGGGCAATTCACTGCCGTTTTTTAGGTCGTAATAAAACCCTTCCCCGTGGTAATAAACGCTGATTTCGTGGACTTGCCACTGGGTTAGGTCTTGGATCGTGTCGATTCCGGTTGCCTCCTGCGCCTCGGCTATAAGAGCCGTACCAAGTGCAATGTTGTT
>JALYPT010000026.1 GCA_030856205.1 bacterium
GAAGTCTTGTCTGACTTATCGGAGATTATCAGTACATCCAGCTTTCTACCCAGTTTTTTCTCGACAGATTTAACAGCATTAATAATATAGTCTTTGACTGATTCTGGGATCTCTTGAACGAATACCAAAGTATCTCTGTTCTCATCTCGTAGAAATTGATCCATAAATTTACCCGCTTATAGATTGGTTTTATTTACTGATTAACTTTTACAATTTACTCCTTAATAGAGTTTCTGTCAATCATAAGCACCCTGTATATTTAACTCGAGGAGTTTACTTTTACATACGCAAGAACAACAACTATTATTATGACAACGATAATGGCGCCGTAAAGCAGGAAAAAGCCATCATTTTTTTTACTTAACATAATCGTATTGTATACTAGTTGATTAACTAAGAAGACATGGATTTATTTTGGCGTAGCGCGTAGGACTATGCGACCATCGGCCGAGCCGCCCAGCGTACAAGTATACATTGTCAAAATGGGTTCCTCTGATGGATCTTCGATCTCAACTGCATTTGGCTCAACCTGAAAACGCTCAGTAATTACATAATCATACCAAGCACCATCATAAAATATCCTCACCTCAGCGCCCTTATTTATTTCTTCTAGTCTGTAAAAAGGCGATTTTTCTTTGGTACCTTGAGGGGTAAGACCAATATAAAAACGGTGGGCGCTTAATATGAAATTGCCACCATCAACAGGGTTGCCACGATCAGGGAATCGCCACCAAGCACCATCGTTCAAAGCGTCTGCGCCTCCTGATCGATAGGTAATCTCTAGATCAATCTGGGGAATTTGTAAACGATTACGATTATCGCCAATGTCGTCTGCAGTATTCAGATTATTTATAGAGGGGATGAAATTAGCGTTTGGTGAGATGGTAATAATCAAAAGGTATCCGCCAGCTACAAACAACAACACACTAATAGTTGTTAGTATCCTGTTAATCAACTTTCGTTTTTTAGGATCAAACGGTCCCGATTTTCTTCGCATTTCCCTATTGTATCAAAGCGGTAGCGTTATTTAGTGAAAGAAACCCTTTTTGCCAGATGTTTTGAACTCTTCAAGGAGTTCGGTCTGCTTTTTGCTGAGTTTAGTAGGAGTTTCCACAAAAACAGTAATAATCTGTGGTCCGCGTCTATCCGATCGCATGTGTGGAACTCCGTGACCGGATAACTTAAAGTCAGTTCCCGATTGTGTTCCGGCCGGGACTTTCATTTTTACTTTTCCATCCACTGTTTCTACGTCTATTTCTGTTCCTAGCGTAGCGTCAATCATGTCGACGTGTTCTTCGCTCAAGATTATGTCGGATTCGCGGGTGAAATGTTTGTGCGCTCTTACCCGAATGTGGACGTATAAGTCGCCTTTTTCTCCGCGTGAGACAGCCTCGCCACGTTCACGTAGTCTAATAGTTGCACCGTCTTCTATTCCAGCTGGAACTTTGAGTTTGATGTCCTGCGTTTTGCTTTGTACGCCCTTGCCGTGACAAACTGTGCATTTCTTCTCTGGAACTTTCCCCGAACCTTCGCAGGTTTTACAAACGACTGCTTGTTGGATGTTGCCAAACGGAGTCCGTGTGACGTGCACTTGTTGGCCAGAACCTTTACAAACATCACAATTCTTCATCTCGTGTCCAGGTTCGGCCGTCGTGCCCTTACAATGTTCGCATTTGTCGTTGGCAGTAATGTCTATTGAGACTTCTGTGCCAAAAACGGCTTGTTCAAACGTTAAGTCTATTTGAGTTTCAATGTCTCGGCCGCGTCGCCTTTGCTGTCTACTTCGTCCGCCTTGTTGTTGCCCGCCAAAGAAACTTGAGAATATATCGCCAAGGCCAAGATCGCCAAAATCAAAGTTCGCACTTTGGCCCTGTCCACCAAATCCGCCAAAACCGCCAGCACCTGGTCCACCACCAGCACTTCCACCAACTCCAGCATGACCAAACTGATCATAGCGCTGTTTCTTGCTTGTATCTTTTAGCACTTCGTAGGCTTCGTTAACTTCTTTGAATTTTGCTTCATCACCGCCCTTGTCCGGATGATGTTCTACGGCCTTTTTTCGAAAAGCTTTCTTAATCTCATCCGCCGATGCGGTCTTCCCAACCCCTAATACTTCGTAATAATCCCGCTTACTCATGCTTATTTCCAATCATGTCACGTGGATCTTTATCAATCATGTCTAACACTTTCTAGTTCAACAACATTCCTTAATAATACTTTATTATCCGCTCCGGCCGTTTCCAAAAAACTCGTAAACTCACTGAAATCATTGGTTTCTGGTCTAAGCACGCCGGCTCCTAAGCAAAATTCGTTTAGATCACGTGCCATCGAGGCGTAGATTTCATCTTTTTCGCTAATATATTCCATGGCTTCAACTTCAACGCGCTCGCCCTGTTCGCGGTTAACATAAAACCGCCGTCTTTTAGCATCTAAAATGAAAGCTGTAACCAACAAGTCATCTGGTCTTTCTTGGTCGGGTTCGATTTTTTCAAGATAAAAAATCTCCTCATTTCGGGCTGCCAATATATGTGCCAACCCATAAACAATATCGAGCCTTGTTCTAAATGACATCTCCCGAAAATCAATTTTACGTCTGGTTGGTGAAAGAACTGGCTTGGTCTTCACTCTAGCCCTGTCAAAAATAAAGCCGGTCAATTCCCTAACGATATGCACATCGTGTTGGGTTAGGATTTCAAACCGGTTTTCTGCGGGCTGTTGTGCCATGATTTGGTTAGTCTTCCTTCTTGTCTTCTTTTTTATCTTTTTTGTCGTCGACGACTTCGCCTTCTACTGGTTCGTCTTTTTTGGATTTGTCGTCAGAGTCAGCGTCACCTTCTTCTTTTTGTGCGTTTTCGTACATCTTGGCACCGATTGGCATGATCTTTTCATTCAGATCTTTAAGGGCTTTGTCGATTGTCTCGCCGTCGCTGTCTTTGTTCTGCGCAACTTCTTTGGCAACCTTTACAGCCTCGTCCAAAGTCTTCATATCTTCTTCAGAAATCTTTTCTTTGTTCTCATTCTTTAGCTTCTCAGCTTGGTAAATTGTATTGTCTAACTGGTTCTTTTTCTCGGCAGATTCACGCTTCGTTTTGTCTTCATCTGCATGTGCCTCGGCTTCTTTGGCAGCTTTTTCAACTTCATCTTTGTCCAAGTTTCCAGAGTTTTGGATGGTAATCGATTGCTCTTTTCCAGAACCCTTGTCCTTGGCTTTTACATTAAGTATTCCGTTTGCGTCGATGTTAAATTCAACTTCAACTTGCGGTACCCCGCGCGGAGCTGGCGGAATTCCATCCAACACGAATCGTCCTAGTGATTTGTTGTCTGAAACCATCTCTCGTTCACCTTGCACTACGTGAATTTCTACTTGCGGCTGATTATCTGCAGCAGTAGAGAAGACCTCTTTCTTGCTTGAAGGAATAGTTGTATTTCGCTCGATCAGCTTCGTGGCGACTCCACCCAAAGTTTCAATTCCAAGGCTCAAAGGTGTTACGTCTAGTAGCAACACGTCTTTGACGTCGCCCTGCAAAACTCCACCTTGAATGGCTGCACCAATGGCAACAACCTCGTCTGGGTTCACGCCTTTTTTTGGATCTTTGCCAAAGATTTCTTTTACTTTTTCTACCACGGCTGGCATTCTGGTCATTCCACCAACCAAAATTACTTCGTTTATGTCGCTAGCTTTAAGCTTGGCATCTTTCAATGCTTTCTCACATGGAACTGCTGTTTTGTTTATTAGATCACCGACCAAGTCCATTAGTTTGGCTCGGCTCAACTTGTATTCAAAGTGTTTTGGACCATCAGCATCGGCAGTCAAGAAAGGTAGATTAATGTCTACGTTTTCAGTTGTAGATAGTTCTTTTTTGGCTTTTTCGGCTTCTTCTTTCAATCGTTGCATTGCTGCTTTGTCGTTCTTTACATCAATTCCAGATTCTTTTTTGAACTCCGAAACAAAGTGATTCACAATGACCATGTCAAAGTCCTCGCCACCCAAGTGAGTGTCACCATTAGTTGAAAGCACTTCAAACACGCCGTCGCCAAGTTGCAAGATCGAAACGTCGAATGTTCCACCACCAAGGTCATACACGGCAACTTTTTCTTCTTTGCCTTGATCAAGTCCGTATGCAAGTGCGGCTGCAGTTGGTTCGTTAATGATTCGTTTAACTTCCAAACCTGCTATCTTACCAGCATCTTTTGTTGCTTGCCGCTGGCTGTCATCAAAGTATGCAGGAACTGTAATCACAGCTTCAGTCACTGGTTGTCCCAAGTATTTTTCTGCGTCAGCTTTTAGCTTGCTCAAAATCATGGCTGAGATTTCTTCCGGAGAATAATCTTTGTCGCCCATCTTTACCTTCACGCCATTACCAGCCTTGATAATTTTGTACGGCATTAGCTCAATGTCTTTTTGAACTTCGGGGCTATCAAACTTTCGTCCAATCAATCGCTTCACACCAAAAACTGTGTCCTCGGCATTGGTTACACGTTGACGACTAGCAGTTTGTCCAACCAACCTTTCTTTATTTTTGTTAATTGCAACCACACTCGGCGTAGTTCGATTGCCTTCGGTGTTGGCAATAATCTCAGGCTTACCTGACTGCATAACCGCCATTGCACTGTTTGTTGTTCCTAAATCGATTCCTATAATTTTTCCCATTATTTCTCTCCTTCTATTAATTTACATATATCAATTGCGATTCTTCTATAACCTTCTGGCCATTGTCTTACTTCATCTTCACTAAACGGTTTTGGCCAGGGGTTCTCAACTTGATGCTTCATCTGTTCCATCTCAATCCCAATCCGAAGATCTGTTGGATCCGTCTCTAGTAATAATTGATAATTCCCCATTATTTCCCTTTCTTTACTTTTACGGTAGCGTGGCGGATTACGACTTCGCCAACTTTGTAACCGGCCCGCACTTCTTCTGTCACTACTTCTTTTTCACCTTCACCTTCTGATTCAACTGCCTCGTGTAGGTTAGGGTCAAAAGCTTCGCCGACTGTCTTGATTCGCTCAACCCCCATCTCGCTCAAAGTTTTATCAAACTGCTTCACTAGGTGCTCAACTCCTTTTACAAAGTTGTTGCCTTCAAGTTCCGCTGGAACGTGTTTGAGGCTGAGCTCAAAATTGTCAATTACAGGCAATAGTTCTTCTACAACCTGGGTTTTAACAACATTTCTCATTGCGGCGTAATCAGTTTCATGACGACGTCGCATATTATCAGCATCTGCACGCTCACGCTGCAAAGCTTCTGTTAGCTCGCCCACTTGCTGCTCCATATCCTTAATTGTCGGTTTTTTACTCATGTAATGCCTCCTCTAATTCTTTTCCTGCACGTTCTACCAAACTGATTACTCCTTTGTAGCTTTGACGAGTTGGTCCAAGTACGCCGATGTAGCTTCTTTCACTCAAAGGTGAGTTAAACTTACTTATGATCAACGAGCATCCAGCGCTTCGGCCGATTGGGTTTTCTCGCCCGATAAACACATTAATCGGTTTATTTGGCGCCGCTTCTCGTAACCACGGATCCAGATTGTCCAGAAGCCTCGCAACCTCCTTGACCTGTTCTCCGTTGATGAATTCTGGCTGTCCAAACAAATTCGACAAACCGCTCATGTAAAGTTGCCTGTTAATCGTTGCGATTCCCAGATTTGAGGTTAACTCAACCAAGGTATCAACCGCGTTTTTGATCATCTGCTCGTTTGCACCTCCGTGAGACACTCGTGCAGACAGTGCTCGCCCTGCACTTTTGTTAACAATCTGCGTCGACTCACTCAAAAGATTGACGTAATGTCGATAACCCTTATCGGTTGGAATTCGGCCGGCGGAAGTGTGTGGTTGCTCAATGTAACCGCCTCTCTCTAAAGCTGCCATTTCTGATCGAATCGTTGCTGAACTCACGTTAAAAACTTTGGCCAACAACTTCGATCCAACCGGGGTGGCAACCTCGGCGTATTCCTCCACAATGGAGTTAAGTATTTTCGCTTGTCTATCTGTTAACATGGCACTCATAAGCTCCAAGTGCTAGTATATAAAACTAGTTGGCACTCGTCAAGCCCGAGTGCTAATTTTCTGTTTGTTTTTTGACTCTTCTAAAAGCAAAGAAGATTGCTAATTTTGATAGATTATTACTTGTTGAACCAGGAACATATTCTTTATGAGTCTTAATTTCATAAGGTTCTCCAAAAAAACCATCAAATATTTCGAGTAATTCTGCTTCAGCATAAACATATGAGACTCCACCGCTCCATTCATCTCTTGTAACTTCTACCTTTAGATCTCGACAAAATGCATATTCGTCTGTTTCCTCATATCCATCCTTAATTCTTAAACTAGCGCCCTCCGCACTTTGAGAAAAATCAATTCCTGGCAAAGAAACATGTTTAGGCAAATGAAATATCTGGGACTCTACAGCACTCATTAGTAATCTGTCGCCGGTTGATATTTTTGGTACCTGTTCTATTTCTATTGAAAAACTCATAAGACTTTATTCTAGTACTAAATAATTATTTTGCAAGCATAAGCTATTTGCCGAGTTTTTTCTTGGTTTTTACCAGTAAATCTCGTGCAATCGTGTATCCAACAGTTTGCTTTGATGGATTCGTCATTCCGTGCTCGATAATATTCTTACAATATTCAATAGCTTCACGCAGGTCATCATTTACAACTATTTCATATTGAGGTTTTGTCTCATCAATCGAACTCAAAATATTCACAGCGGTTTCCATGCGTCGTTTCCACTCATCTTTATCCATTGCTCCACGAATCACAACGCGCTTCTGCCATTCTTCAAAGTCTGGCGGCAAAAGCAAAATTACAATAGTATCGGGCTTTTGTTTTACTATGGCTTCCACGCCTCCGATGTCTACGTCAGTTATCGCAATCTTGTTTTTCTTGCTTGCTACTTCTAGCTCGCGGATACTAATGCCCGATACTTGCTGTTTATGAATAATCTCGGCTTCGAGAAACGATCCTTGTTTTAACTCGTTCAAAAAATCTTTTTCTGTTCTAAAGAAATAGTCTTTGCCATCCTCTTCCATAACGCCATCATTATTGCGTGGATTTCTGGTAGTATCACTTACTATAAACATGTACTTTGGATCTTTTAACAAATTTTTAATAACTGTATTTCTGCCAGTCGAACTTGGCGCCAACAGCAAGACGAGTTTTGTATCGTCAAGTATCTTTTTTGTTCTTTCAGAAACTATATAATTTTTTAGCGCTTCCTGAAATTCTTTGAGGTGTTCAAGTTTATTCATCAAATACAGTATACATTAATCGCGTTTGAGCATGACTGTGAAGGCTTCGTTGGGAATGTCGACTTTTCCAAATCGCTTGGCTTTGGCCTTACCCTTCTTCTGTTTTTCGAGCAGTTTTTTCTTTCTAGTTACGTCGCCGCCGTACAATTTTTGCGTAACATCTTTTCTGTATGCACTAATATCTTCGCGCGCAATGAACTGTCCGCCAATTGCAGCCTGCAAACTTACCTTAAAGTTTTGGCGTGGAATTACTTCTTTTAATTTTTCCGTAATTCTTTTGCCGATGGCTTGTGATTCTGACCTGTGAACCATTATAGAAAGCGCTTCCACGATTTCGCCAGCAATATAAAAATCAACACGCACCAAGTCTCCTGCCCGGTAATCATCAATTGTGTAGTTGAACGAACCATAACCAGAAGTCACAGATTTTAATTGGTCATAAAAGTCAGTAAGCAAGTTTGCTAATGGCGCCTCAAAACTTACAACCGTTAGATTATCAACGTAGCTCAAGTTTTTCTGTATTCCACGCTTGCTAGAAATCAGTTGAATCACTGCACCAACGTAATCCTTTGGAACAACTATCTCGCCTTTTATCCATGGCTCGCGAATCTCTTCCACGGTAGCAGCATCTGGCATGTCGGCAGCAGAGCGAATATTGTGCTCTTCGTGATCGCTTGTCACAATAATGTAATCCGTTGATGGATTTGTAACGATCAAGCTCAAATTGTATTCACGTTCTAGCCTTTCTTTGACGATTTCCATGTGTAGCAATCCCAAGAATCCAACACGCACACCAAATCCCAAAACTGGTGAATTTTCTGGCTCGAACTGCAGAGCTGAATCACTTAGTGATAGTTTTTCAATGGCTTCTTTTAGTAAATTGTATTCGTCGTTTGAGTTAGGGAAGATGCCAGCATAGACAAATGGCTGAACGTTTTTGTAGCCCGGTAATGGCTCTTTGGCAGGAGCAGATGTAAGGGTTACAGTATCACCAACTTTTGCTTCACGCGTAGACTTTAGGTTTGTCACAATGTATCCAATCTCGCCGTGATCCAATGAACCAAGTGGACTCATGTCTGGTTTTAGCGCCCCAACTTCCAATGCGATGCCGTTAGTTTTTGTAGCCATCATCTGAATCTCTTCGTTCTTTTTGATAGCTCCGTCAAAAACTCGCACATACAAAATCACACCACGGTAATCGTCGTAATAACTATCAAAAATAAGAGCGCGAGTTTCTGTGATCTTTGATTCTACAGGCGCAGGAATATCACTAACAATCCGTTCCAAAACTTCCTCAACATTCTTTCCCGTCTTTGCGCTAATCTCTATAATTTCTTCACGTTTACAGCCCAGCAGATCAATTACTTCTTTGCTAACTTTTTCAACGTCAGCTGCCGGAAGATCGATCTTATTTATTACCGGTATGATAGTTAGATCTTGCTCAATTGCCAAATAGACATTGGCCAAAGTTTGCGCCTGAATTCCCTGCGAAGCGTCAACGATCAACAGTGCACCTTCGCAGGCCTGCAGACTGCGCGAAACTTCGTAGCTAAAGTCAACATGTCCAGGTGTGTCAATCAAATTCAGTTCATGATCTTTGTAGTCCATTCGCACTGGCTGGAGTTTGATCGTGATGCCTTTTTCGCGCTCCAAATCCATTCGATCCAATAGCTGATTTTTCATATCTCGTTTTTGTACAGTTCCAGTAAGCTCCAACAAACGATCCGCCAGCGTAGACTTGCCGTGATCGATATGCGCAATAATACTAAAATTTCGTATTTTATCTCTGTTCATATAACCATATTTTAACATTTTTTATCTAAATCGTACAGTGGGAGGTTTTAGTAGTTGATGCGGATAGGTTTGAGGATAAGTTTTTTGAGTTTTTCGATGACTGGATAGACTTCTTCGATTTTTAGTAGCCATGACATTATGCCGAAAGTTCCAAACGTTGCCACAGATATCATAACCAACTTACCGCCAAGCGTAATAACTCCTGTGTCGCCTGTACTCAATGGCAAAACCTGGATCATGATATAGGCAACCACAACTGTGAAGCCGGTTGCAGAAAGCATGCGAAGAAGCGCTTCAACAAACTCGTAGTCAAAGATTTTTCGATCTCTATAGTAAATAATTGCCGTAAGGATAAATGCCTCTACGATTGCAACGATTGCCTGGGCTATGGCCAAACCAGCAACTCCGTAGTTTTCGGGCTGTGACAGAATGAATGCCAACCCTACGTTAAGGGCGATGACCCCCAAAGAAACCAAAAGTGGAGTCACTGTGTCTTTGTATGCATAGAAATATCGCGACAGTATATTATAGACAATGCGGAACAAAATTGCCGCAGTAAAGAAACCAAAGATTAACGCAATTTCTGGAGCATCTCTAGAGAAGATTAAACGAGCCAAGTAGCCACGAGCAAAATACGAGACCGTGATGACTGGAAGCGAAATCCAGATCATCATCCGTAAGATGTTTCTGAATTCTTTGCGAAACAAATCCGGTCGGCCTTGGCTTAGTCTCCGTGTCATACGCGGAAAAGCAGCGGTTGAGATTGTTGTACCAATTAAAAGTATGGGAGCAGTATGCAAAACATATGCATTTTCGTAATAAGTAATGTTTCCTTCGCCCAATCCTCGGGCAAAATTAGTTTCTACAATTGAGTTAATCCCGTCAACGCCTTGGTCGATTGAACGTGGAGGCAGTTGGCGCAAAATTCCGCGGAAAGAAGGTGAATGCCATTGGATTTTTGCATTGTACTTAAACTTCATTCCGATCAGTCCCACCAGCGCAACTAGTAACTGCAAGACTGCACCAATCATCGCACCAACACCAAGACCAACTATCCCCAAATTATCTTTGAAAACAAAGATGCTTATGATAATTGAAAGGTTGTAGAACAAAGGAGCGATTGCAAAGAAGAAAAATCGTCCTGTCGTTTGTTGCATACTCATCAAAATACTAGAAAGTGTAAAAAGCAGCGGATTCAAAGCAACTAATCTCATTATCAAAGTTGCTCGTTCAAGTTGGAAATCAGTCATGCCCGGAGCGACGACGTGATCAATCAACGGCTCTGCAAAAACAAAAATCAAAATACCAACCACGCCCATGACGATGGCAAGTAAGTTCAACAAACTTGAAGACAAATCCCACGCCCCTTGGCGATCATTCTTGGATAACTTGTCAGATAGATAAGGAATAAAAGCCACACCCAAAGCGCCGGCAGCTAGCGTCAAATAAAAGAAGTCTGGAATCTTGAAGGCAGCAAAAAAAACATCAGTCGAGCCTTCGCCTGTGGCAGGAAAGTTCGCGTTGATAAACTTAACGCGAAGAAAGCCTAACACCTGTCCTATCATCGTGGTAGATGCTAGAAGAATCGCTGCGTTTCCTACTGAAATTTTTGATGTTGCTTTACGGATTAATCTGTTCATCCATTTTTAGTATAACTCTTAATGACCCCTTTTGGAAAGAAGTAAAATCAACTCTTAACTTTTTGTTACATCAAATTAATGAAGCTTGACGTTTGGTGGGAGTTTGGCGCCTTTGAGGATTACTAGAACTTCGTCTGCATCGACGGTTTCTTTCTTTAACAATACATCTTTCAGATCTTCTAAGTATTTTTTGTTAGCTTTGATCACTTCTCGCGCCCTGGTTGCGGCTTCCGTGATTAATGCTTCAACTTCGTCATCGATTACTTTGGCAGTTTCATCACTGAATTGTTTTTCTGACACCATGCGATCAATCATCATGCCCTCTTCAATATGGAAAACTTGGTCTTGAAGCTTTTTGCCCATTCCTTGATTGATAACCATGTCGCGAGCGATCTTGGCTGCTTCTAATAGGTCGGAGCCTGCGCCGGTTGTGACATGGTCTCGTCCATAAACAACTTCTTCTGCAATTCGTCCACCCAGTGCACGAGCCAAGATATCTTTGAACTCTACAATACTGTGATAGCTTTTGTCTTCCGGCGGAATAAACCAAGTTGAGCCACCAGTTCCTCCGCGCGGAATGATTGTAACTTTATGAACCATGTCGCTGTCTGGCAAGACGTGCCCGACGATGGCATGACCGGCTTCGTGGTATGCAGTAATGTCTTTATCTTTTTTGGACATAATTTTGTTTTTGCGTTCTGGTCCGATTGCTACTTTTTCGAATGCTTCGGTTACGTCTGATTGGTTAATAACTTTGCGATCATGCCGCGCTGCAATTATTGCAGCTTCGTTAGCCATGTTTTCAAGATCGGCACCAGAAGATCCGACAGTTTTGGCAGCCAACGAATCAAGATCTGTATTTGGAGCCAGTGGTTTTTCTTTGAAATGAACTTTCAAAATCGCCAATCGGTCCTGGCGGTCTGGCAAAACAATGTTAACTTGACGATCAAAACGACCAGGTCGAAGTAGTGCTGGATCAAGAACATCTTTGCGGTTGGTTGCAGCGAGTACAATCACGTTTTGGCCTTGTTCAAACCCATCCATCTCTACCAAGATCTGATTCAAAGTTTGCTCGCGTTCATCATGACCACCGCCCATTCCTGAACCACGTCGTCGCCCGACTGCATCAATTTCATCCACGAAAATAATGCAAGGTGCATTCTTCTTGGCTTTTGCGAAGAGATCACGAACTCTGGATGCACCAACACCAACGAACATTTCAACAAACTCAGAACCCGAAATACTAAAGAATGGAACTCCAGCTTCACCAGCAACCGCCCTCGCAAGCAAAGTCTTTCCTGTTCCCGGAGGGCCAATCAGCAAAACACCTTTTGGAATTTTGGCGCCAACTTTTTCAAACTTCTTTGGATTTTTCAAGAAATCAACAACTTCTTCTAGATCTTGTTTTGCTTCGGCCGTACCCGCTACGTGTCCAAAAGTAATTTTCTTTTTTTCGTTGCCATATAAACGTGCTTTTGATTTTCCAAAACTCATGGCTTGATTGCCTTGACCTTGAGCTGAACGCAATATAAAAAAGAAAACTCCAACAATTACTAAAGTCGGAACAAAAATACTTAGCAAACTAATCCATGGAACGTCGTTATTAGTAACCACTTCTACTTTGACATCAGCGTCCGTTTTCAATCCATTATCGTAAATCGTTCCTGGTTCTTTCGTCGCCTTTGCGCTGGCATTCTCCTCACCTGGTTTCTTAACCAAAACTTCGTTGTCCTGAATGGTCAATTGCTCGATCTCGCCATTATTTGCCTGCGAAACAACCTCACTAATTTTCAAAGTTTCTAGATTGTCTGGTTTGTTGTAACTGGCGTAAATTAGTAAACCGGCCAAAATAAGTAGCACACCAAATCCAACATTTCTAAAATTCGATTTCTTTCCGTAGTCGGAAGGCTTGCGCTTTGGGTTTTTCTCCATATCTGTTTTTTCATTATACAAGAACAGATCTGGTTTGTCTTGTACTATTTATCTAGAAATTGCAAAGTGCTTTTGGTCACTTTTACTTTTGCTTTCTTTACGACATCGATCAAGCTACCGGCTTTTAATGTTTTTGCGCCGATGACAATGCGCTCGATTGCCTTTTTGTCAAAGTCACGCAGGTGATGATTACGAAGCCACGTTGCAACAAGTTCAGAAGCAGCTTTGTGCGACATACTCAGAAGAATCGACCGACTTAGGTTCGCATCAGCTGAACCAATATCGTCCAAAAGTTGATCGATTGCTTTGTTTCGGTTTTTGGCTTCAAACCAAAGTTCAATCAACTGGTCGCGTTGCTTCTTTGAAAGCTTGGGAATGATCTCTATTCGGATTTCGTTTCGTTTATACTTTGTATCTTGATTCGTCTCGTCTTCAACCCACTCCAAATTGTTTTTCTCGGCATACATTTTTATATCATGCTTGGCTGCATTCAAAAGCGGGCGAACAATTTCGGATGTTGTATCTAGAGAGCTTAAACCTTTGCGCCCAGTTCCACGCATTAAATTCATGATCATGGTTTCAAGAACATCGTCTTGGTGATGCGCTGTAATAATTGCTTTAGAGTCAGTGTCTGCCAATACTTTACGTAAAAAATTATACCTAGCAACTCGGGCTTTTTCCTCGCTCGTTTTCAGACCTAGCTTTCCTTCTCCATAAACATACCCAAATTGATATTTTTTTGCTAGCTCGGCAACAAAAAACTGATCACGCGATGAGTTCTCACGAATCCCATGATCAAAATGTGCAACCACAAATTCATATCCATCATCAAGCTTGCTGCACAAATCCAGCAATACTGCAGAATCAACGCCACCAGAAATAGCCAATACATACTTACCTGGATCGAGATCTAATTTCATGAACAGATTCTACCAGAGTTATGAGTAAACTTTATAACGATTTTTTACAACCAACGCACCTGTTGCGGCAACAGTAGCAATAATCACCGCCAATATTTGCACCATCATAGTAATACCCGTATCTGCCAAACCAGATGATGTAAAACCAGCAGGTGGCAAAATCTCGACTTCTTCGGCGCCAGAAAACTCGGACGTTGAGCCAAACCCATCACTAGATCCGTCAACCTCAGTTACTGTGGCGGAAATCTGCATAGTCTCACCGTAGAGCGATTCAGGTGCAGTTAGGCTAGCAACTTGCCCTGTCACGTCCCCAGAAACATTTGTTGAACCAAGCAAAGTTTGTCCAGGACCATGACCAGTTGCATCGATCTCAATAGATGCAAAGAATTCAACTCGGTATTCAGCAACAGCTTCATCAACGTCAAGGTCAAAAGTTACGTCAACCATACCTTCACTACTAGAAACATCAGAAAATACCGGGAAGTTTAGTAAGTCGTTTGGTCCCGTATCAGGATCACCAACATCATTTGGAGTTACACCTATTTCTGCATCAGGGAAAAAGTTGCCATCGGTGTCTCGCAATAGGTCAATATCAACTGAACCGTTATTGAACATGCTGTTTGAAACTACTGCATTGCCAACTGGGAATGTGGCTAGGGTGTCGACAGACATAACTGCAAGTCCGAAAGACGTATTGTTTATGACGTGATTTGCAGCACCATCGGCTGTTCCACCAATTAGGTTGTCGTGTGCTGTTCCCATAATAATAATTCCAACTAGGTTCGAAAAAGC
Organism: bacterium; assembly: GCA_030856205.1. Lineage (GTDB taxonomy): Bacteria > Patescibacteriota > Saccharimonadia > Saccharimonadales > JAGQNJ01 > JALYPT01. The sequence goes on from JALYPT010000026.1 coordinate 14,332, forward strand.
CGGGAGTTCTTCAAGGCTTGAGTTTACCCCAATGAAATTTCCTTGGACGACATTGCCCGTAGGAGCATAGCCAGTTGTTCCTATTATTTGCAACCCACCCGCAGTAGCGTGCCCAGCGATTACATTGCCATCTCCATCGGCTGTTCCTCCAATAGTATTGTTATTGGTGTTTGCAACCACAATTCCATTAAAATCGTTTGGAATCGAACCTGTCTGGTCAAGGTTCAAACCGATCAAATTACTTTTGACAACATTATATTCTGAAGTTGTAGCTGATGGAGCAATTTCTACGCCATCACTATTATCAACAATTAGATTACTAGTGATTGTGTTTTCATCGCTTTCAACTCTTACTCCGTCGTCATCGTTACCTAGGCCAAGCATTCCAGTCGCATCAGAGCCAATTCTGTTTCCTTCTACTCTGTTTAAATCACCGGTCATATGCACACCGTAAGATGAGTTACCCGAAATTAAATTGCCGTTTGCTCCAGATCCTATGAAGTTTGATTCTCCGCCGTCAATAAATACTCCTGCTCCCCCGTTTCCACGATCTAGGGTTCCACTAGAATCAGACCCTATAATATTTCGAAGGACAGTGTTCCCATCACCGACAATCCTAATTCCGTGGCTGGAGTTTGAACTTACAATGTTCCTGGATGCAGAAGTAGTTCCACCAATCCTGTTTAGGGTTCCTGTAACATTTATACCTCTACCGGTATTGCCTCGAGCCGTTATTCCATCGGTTTGTAGTCCTACTATGTTTCCTTCGAAAATATTCGAGTCGCCTGTTATAGATACAGCGTCGGAGGTTGCGTTAAATCAATTGCCAGATATTAGATTACCTTCACCAGCGCCTGTTCCTCCAATTTGGTTGAAGTCAGTAGAAGTTGAAATTCCTTTGCCTAGTACATTTCCTCGATCCAATGTTCCTGTTATGTCTGTGCCAATAAAGTTTCCTTGCACGGTTATAGAATCAGAGTTTGTTCCGCCAAGAGCAGAAATAGTTATTCCACTAAATGTATTATTGCTAATTAAATTTTCTGTAATGGTATTGAAACTTGAACCGCTAGTAAAGCCTATACCGTTTCCAGAATTTGGTAGGGGTGTGACACCATCAGGTTGTAATCCGATAATATTATTCTCAAAAAAGTTACCTGTTGAAGAAAAACTGACAACAACTCCCTGATCATTGCCTGATATTAAATTGTTTTGCACGGTATTATTGGTAGCCCAAGTGTAATGTGCAGACCAGCTGCTGTATTATTCCTGGCTGCTGTTCCAGATGGACTTGCTCCAATATGATTGCACTCAATTAAGTGATCATTTGTGCCTAGTGCAGTAAGACCGTAGCCTTCCACAGTGCCATCAAAGGCTCCGCCAATAGAAAGTCCGCGGATCGTACTCCCGCTGCTTGCTCCCGTCAAAATTAAAACATTACCAGATCCTCCGGTTGAGGCATCTAGTTCAATTGGTATTGAGTGTGGAGTGTTGACAGCTGCTGGTAAACTCGGTATTAAGTCTCCGCAAGAACCACCGGTTTGTGTGAATCCATCAATTACAACAGGACCTGAAATAGCCGTCATTGTACTTGTATAGCTAATAGTGTGTGGAGCAGCACCGGGTATTGCAAAACTTATTGAATCCGTTCCAGAGCCAGCCGTGCAATCACCACTGGTCGTATCGCTATTTGAATTTGAGTTTACTATGCTTTCACGAAATGTGCAGTCACCATCAGATGCCGTTGTGTTATCAGCAGTTGTATTAACCGTAATTGTCGCGGCATTAGCAGATCCACTTAAAAAGAAGAAAGTCCCAATACCCAAAAACAGTGCAAGATAAATTTTAGTTTTAGTCATAAGTCCCTGACTGCTGTAAATTATACCATAAGTACTATGCTAAGGGAAACCTGGCTCTGGCGACAAATAAGCTGGTTACGCCGGCTGCTGCAAACAAAAGCACTCCGGCGAATTGCCAAGATATATTCAACCCTGTATCAGCCAAAGCAGCATTTGTTGGTGGTAATATCTCGATTTGTTGTGATCCTGAAAATTCGGGAATAGAACCAAAACCGTCACTCGAACCATCGACTTCTGTAACAGTTGCGGATATCTGTGGTATGGCTAGTAAGTATTATTGTTGCAAAGCGCACTACCAACTTCAGTGATCGACCATACATTTTCACGGCCTGTTTTTTGTTTTTGCACATAACCATTGTCAAGTAATCTTTTTCCACACCGACTGATTTGGGATTCGTCACAACCAAGCAGGTCTGACAATTTCCTGTTACTGTTATTTGGGTTTACCTCATTTTGTAGAGCTCTAAGCATGCCCATCGGAAGTCCTTTTCGTTCAGGCACCCAATCAGGCATACTCGTAAACTCCACCTCGACACGTTGTGGCAAAGTTTCTGTCACACCGAGTATTTTTGCAAAAGTATAATGTTTATTCCGCTCCCTCAAATTCATTATTTGTCTTGCTACTTTTTCAGGTCGCATCATTTTAGTAGTATCGTTATCTGAACCACTCCAAAACTCAGTATCCATTCCTGATGGACCAACTACTAAAGTTTTTCTTATTCTTGGGTCTAGTGATAGACCATGACTGTAATGAGCTGCGCCAGCTTTGGCAAAGTTGTAGACAGGTTCAAACTCCCTAGGTACCCACTGCGAAGTTGATGTAATTGTAACTAGCTCATCTAGTTGATCTTGCTTTTCCAGCAATTTTTTTGTAAAGAAAATCAAGCCTCTACCGCCAATATTTATCATATCGTCGACCTGTTCGTCGCTTAAGTCTGTAATATGACCTTCTTGAAAAAAACCAGCAGCGTATATTAACGAGCTGATCGGAGGTAAATCCAGAACAAACTGACCGATTCGAGATGGCAAGTGATCACCTGAAAGATCAAATTCTTTGTACTCGGCAAAACCTACCTGGGGATCATGTCTACCGGTGATAATAGCCCTTTCGTCGTTAGCGGACATATTCCTAGCTAACTCGAGTCCTAGCCCGGAAGTTCCTCCGATGATGAGTGTTTTCTTATATTCCATGATTATCTTTCGTATGGATTAGAATAGTGATAGGATGTGAAGTTTTCTTGTACAGCCAACGCTGCACTCAGTTTACCGATGTTCTCAAACGCTTCCTTCACCGCCCATGGGACAGTATAGCCACCACACGACCCGTCAATATACGGACGATAGCTCTGAGGATTAGATAGAATATGCAAACATGCTTTTCCAAGCATTGGTGCAATTTGCCACGGTATATTTACTTGTTTATTCACAGGATCAAACTCTAGCCCAGCTTCAGTCATTTCTTCAACCAGCACCAAATAGTCCAGATTAACTTCAGGTATGTAACCAGCACGATGGGCGCTTTTGAGTAAATCTCTTGTTTTTTCGTCGGGCGGATCTAAAATGTTCGCTGCATCTGATAGCAGCTCAAGTAGGTCGTCTCGACGCTTAAATGTAATTCCTTCTTTACTTATTTCCATTGTAATTCCTTTCGTTAAATTACTTGACTATTATAGTAAATAAAGGTATTGTATGCTTGACTTAATTATGTTATAATGATGACGTTAAACAGAGAGGTTATTGATATGTCACATAAATTCGCTGCACGACAAGTCGCAGACTTAACCAAACGAATTGAATCTGGTACTTCTACTTTAGTACTCGGGATTCCAGGAGCTGGTATTACTTTGTTTCTTAAGCATATGAGCACCCAGACTTTGGGAAAATCAGTATATGTTGATGTCTTTTCTCTACCTAACTTTAAAACTTCAGAATTTTTTAAACTGCTTCTATTGCAATTAGGTGGCCAACCAAAAAATAAATACACCAACAAAGAACTCGTTACAGAGTGTACAAAACAATTGGAGCTACTTAAAAAAAATAACAACAAAGTTATAATTTATGTTGCAGGCTTTGATCAACTCAAACCCGAATTTTCGGCGGAGTTCTTTCAATATCTCAGATCATTAAGAAGTTTAAATCCTTCCAAGATAGTATTCATTTTAGGGGTCTGCCGGAATTTGGACACAATTTTACCTCTAGATTTAGTAAACACGGACCTAAGTCTATTCACTTCAGTTTTTTACCTCAAGCCTTTCCAAAGGACAGACTTGAGCTATTTATTATCTCTCTATGGTCCAAATGCTAATATTGACGTTCCAGCTACCCAAAGACTCATTAAATTAAGCGGCGGCCACTTCCAACTTTTACAATTGATGCTTAGGGCAGAAAGCCCCAATAACCCTACCAAAGACCTTTTTATTCAACTGGTATATAAAAACATTTATACACCTCTTAGTACTCCACAGAAAGCTATAATCCGCAAGATAGCTTCTAATGGAAGTAGTGTAAAACCAGATGACTATCTTATCAACGTTGGTATCGTTCAAAAGAAAGGTGACAAATATCAACTTTTTTCACCAATTTTTGCCGATTGTGTTAGAGCATTCAGTGCACCTAAACTACCAATAAAAGAACGTCGTTTGTTATCAATTTTAAAGAGCAATCGGGGCAGAATGGTATCTAAGCGTGAAATATTCGATGCTGTATGGAGAGATCAAGAAGTTGGAACAGAATGGGCCTTAAATGCACTTATTTATAGACTGCGCAAGCATCCGGCTTTTACGTCCCAAAATTATGGCATTGAGAGTCATAAAAAACTTGGTTATAGTTTAAGCAAGAATTTGTAATATTCAACAAAAGTGGTAGCAGCAACTGGATTTGAACCAGTGACCTCAGGCTTATGAGTCCTGCGCTCTAACCAACTGAGCTATGCTGCCGCGTATTTCTGTCATAAACTGACAACTTAATATAACACATTTACCCCCTA
>JALYPT010000034.1 GCA_030856205.1 bacterium
AGGATAAGAAACCGGTTGGAAGCGGTTGTGAAGCCACAAAAGATTTTACTAACGGGTCCGAGCTTCTAGAAAATGGTATGAGATTATCAAGCTTTAGTATCACTTCTGGCGGTTCTGAACTCTGGTCAATTAACATAAAAGTGGTTTACGGTGACGATGATCTATTGAACAATCCGGAAGATCCAGAGACAGTTCAGTGTAAAGGTGGCGTAACAGGGTCACAGTGGTGCGCCGTTTCGGGATTGAAAACAAAAGTTTATAAGAGGATTGCAACACCATGATGAAACTAAAGCAGAACCAGGATGGATTAGTAGCCATTGTTGTGAGTATGATGTTCATTATCATAATCACTTTGGTGGTTGTGAGTTTTGCATTTTTGATGCGCAGGGAACAGCAACAGGTTTTGGACAGACAGCTCAGCACACAAGCATTTTACGCTGCTGAATCAGGGGTGAATGACCACGTCGCTAAATTAATAAAAGGTGAGTCATTTGTAGATTCAACGGATTGTACGGGAGCTCCTGTCCAGCTTGATTCCGACAGTAATGCCTTTTATTCTTGCGTAATTGTTGATCAAAGTCTGCCAGATGTACGTTTCCCAACCGACCTTACGAAAGATGAATCAAAGCTGGTTCGACTGACTAGTTCAGATCCTGATAGACCTATTCACAGTATTGATGTGCTTTGGGAGGCAGTAGAATCTGAATCGAAGGGTAAGTTCGCTTCGAACGATGTCTACAACCTGCCAACTGATACTTTTTCGCAAAGTAACAAAAAGTCTTTCGCTAATTATATTGCAGTAGTGGATACCATGGTCATACCAATCAGTAATATTGACAGCGTGAACCGTACGCAGATAAACGATGCGGCAAAATCGTTTTTTGCCTATCCGTCTACTGAAAATCAGAACTCATCAAAAATAGACTATAGATCGCCAGCGGCAGATGGCGCTTTTGTTGGTGGTGGCTGCGATCAGGCAAAAGCAGATGGGCGACCACTGGAATGCAAGGCAAACATTAACAACCTCGGTGGTGTGAAGGATGTGGTGGTAAGAGTGAAACCGCTTTACAAGAACGCGAATATTCGATTGGTTGCAAGAGACAAAAAAGGAGAACAAGTGGATATTATAGGCGTGCAGGCCGAAATTGACTCAACTGGTAGGGCAAATGACGTTCTTCGAAGAATTCAGGTTCGGATTCCGTTGCAAGGGAATCAAGGTTACTTCCCAGAATTCGTTTTGGAGTCGGGTGATGATATATGTAAACGACTTCGATTGCAGATAGACACTGGTAGAGACCTCTGTCTATAGAGCCGTAAGCTTACTTTTTGTTGTGGAACTTTTTATGAATCTCTTTGAGGTGCGGATCTGTTACGTGGGTGTAGATTTGGGTCGTGCTGATGTTACTATGACCAAGTAACGCTTGTACAGATCGTAGGTCGGCGCCGTTCATTAGTAAATCTGTAGCATAACTATGCCTCAGCGTATGCGGAGTAACTTTCTTGGTTATGCCAGCTAGTTTTGCGTAGCGGGCGACCATGCGCTGAACTGAACGCGCGGTTAGTCTTTTGAAGTCGCCAGAGTTGGTTTGTTTTTTTGCACCAGAGTAACTGATGAAGAGTGGGGGTAGGGAGTCATCGCGTTGTTCTAAATATTTTGCGACCCAGTCTGCAGCCGCATCGGAGATGAATATAGGCCTATCTTTCTGTCCTTTTCCGCGCACCATGAACTCTTTCCGTTTCAAATTAATGTGTTCACGATCTAATTTCACCAGTTCAGATACCCGCAGACCTGATGAAAAGAGTAACTCTAAAATTGCTCTATCGCGGAGTCCTGTCTCTGTCTCAACTTTGGGTTGCGCAAATAATTTGTTCAGTTCTTCTTCTTCAAGGAAAGTTACTTGTATCCGTTTGGTTCGTGCAAGTTCAATTTTGTCAGCTGACAAACTATTTATGTCTCTTTTAGCCAAATACTTCAAAAACGAACGTAGCGCTATGAGATGGTAGTTTTGGGTGGTTTTGCCTAGTTCATCCGATGTATTGGTTCCAAGGCGGTTAAGCCAGAGGCGCCACTCACGAATAAGATCATTATCGATGGCTTTGACCTCTATATCACCGGCGTAATCAATCAGTCGTGTGAGGTAGTGATCATAATTCATAATTGTCTTTGAAGAGCGGTTTTGTTCAATCTCTAAGTGCTCTAAAAAGTCTTTCTTGGCTTTTGTAAACTTCATATTTGTATTGTACACCGTGCCCTCACATCTGTTACAATGAGTTAAAGATAGTAAAAAGGAGATAAATATGGAAAAAACGTTAATTGTACTAAAACCCGACACAGTAAAACGTGGCTTGGTAGGAGAAATTATTACAAGGTTCGAAAAGGCAGGACTCAAGATTGTAGCCGTAAAGATGGTACAACCAGATGAAGATCACTACTATCATCACTATGAAGACATTAGCAAGATGGTCACAAGGCGAGGAAAAGAAGCATTTGAAGTGACTTTAAAGATGATGCAAGAAGGTCCCGTTGTGGCCATATTACTGGAAGGAATTAAAGCAGTTTCATTAGTTCGGAAGATGGTTGGAGATACAGAACCAGAGAAGGCACTACCTGGAACCATAAGAGGTGATTACGCTCATATGGGCTTTGAATGGAGCAATGCACAAAAGATCGGCGTGCCCAACATTATTCACGCATCAGGCGATCCTGACGAAGCTAAACTAGAGATCTCACACTGGTTCAGCGACGAAGAAATTCATGACGAATACGAAACCGTCCACGAAGTCTACACCCAAGCAAAACGCAAATAGCCGGCTGTGGTATAATTACCTCTGTTAGTCAGAGGTTTATGCTCCGGTAGCTCAGCTGGATAGAGCGCCGCCGTCCTAAGGCGGGCGTCGCAGGTTCGAATCCTGCCCGGAGTACCAAATTTGGATGGTATACTTATTGCACATGTCGAGGAAGGTAAATCGGAGGGCGGCCAGGATTGCTAAGGGGGAAGCAGAGGCCAAAAGGAAGTCATTCAAGGATCAGTACGAGGATGAGGACGTTTTGTTTTTGTTTCGTAAGCATCCGATTGCCATGCGGAAAGGGCTGATTATTGGGGCATTTGCTCTATTGGTCGGGCCACTGATTACACTAGGGCTAACATACGCTCGGCCGCTCGATCCACCATCAGTGCCGTTCTTTTTTGCCAGCCTTGGGCTGTCTTTCATTTTGTCGATCTTGATCTATATTCCAAATTGGATAAGCTGGCATTTTAGTTACTTTTTGGTTACCGACCAGCGGGTGATTCAGATTATTCGTAAGGGGCTTTTCCACAAGACGGTTATAGATATGAACCTCAATCAAATACAGTCAATGAATTATCAAGTTAATGGTTTTCAAGCACATGTCCTAGGATTTGGTACAATAATGATACAGACTTATATGGGCGACTTGGTAATCCACGAGATCCAACACCCAGAGCAAGTCCAACGCAAGTTAGCATTAATATTAAAAGAACAGGGTGTGGAGCCGATGACAATGTCACCGGATGATGAATAACAATGAAAAAGAAGTTTAAAAAATTACAAGCAAAACGCGATCTACGGCGCAAAGAAAAAGAGCAAGCTAAAGCAATTCCTTCGAGTGTACCTAATATTACAAATACTTCGATTGCGCAGCACCGTGATGAGGTTTTGGGCAGTGCACGCAAGCTGATTTACCCTTTGCAACACTCCAAGCATAAGATTGTTTTGGTTTCTACCTCTGTATTCGTCATTTCTCTCATCGTTTTCTTTACTTACACAACGCTTTCGCTTTACCGGTTCCAACAGAACAACATCTTCTTGTACCGAGTGACACAGGTTGTGCCGTTCCCAATAGCAAGGGTTGGATCAGAGTTTGTAGCCTATGAAAATTATTTGTTCGAACTACGCCGGTATGTTCACTTTTACGTGAGACAACAAAGGTTAGATTTTGAGAATAATCAGCTGGACAGAACACAGCTAGAGGCATTTAGGCAGCAGGCACTGGATAGAATTATTAGCTTTGTGTATGTGAAACGATTGGCTGATACCAATAATGTTGATGTCAGTGATGCGGAAGTTGATTATAATGTCGAACTGCTTCGATCACAAAACCGTCTTGGGAGTAATGAAGAGCAATTAGACGACGTGCTTCAAAAGTTCTATGGTTGGAACAGGGGAGACTTTGAACGATATCTTTATCAAGATCTATTAGCTCAAAAGGTTACAGAAGCCTTGGATCCAGATACAACAGCAAGGGCAAACAAAGCCAAAGCTGAACTTGACAGTGGGGCTGACTTTGCCGATGTTGCAAAGAAGTATACTGACGACGTCACGACCAAAGAAAATGGCGGGGAATTCGGGTTTAAGATCAAGCAAGATGCAAGGGATATTACCCCAAAGGCTGCAGAAGCGTTATTTGGCCTCAAGAAAGGCGAGATATCAAAGGTTATCAACACCGGCTATTCACTAGAGATCTTTATGATAATCGATAAGAAAGATAACACCGTAGAGGCAGCGCACATTCAGTTCAACTTCAAAGATATCAGTGGCCCATTGAACGACCTCAAAGAAGAATCCCCGGCCCGAGAATACGTCACATTTAACTAAAGGACTTAACGAAACAGTTGTTTGAAGGCTTTTTCGGTGGTGGTGACGACGCCTTCGCCGGCCATGACGATGTTATGGAAGAGTCTGTTGTGTATGGGGTGAGCGATAATAATGCCTAGTATTACAATCGCTGCGCCAATCCATGTTTCTGTTGTGATAGTGTCGCCAAGCAGGATAGTTGATGCGACTACTCCAGCCAGTGGATCTGCATAAAAAGTTGTTGCAGCTTGTTCGGCGGGTATGAAACGAAGGCTTTTGTAGAACAAAATCAAGGCAATCGCGCCACTAATAACTCCGCCATAGGCAACTGCCAACCATGCTTGGTAAGTCACATCTCCCAGAGGTGGAAACTCTCCCAAATACAATGATCCGGCCACGACTACGAAGCCGATTACGGCTGTTCGATAAGTTATGTATACTTTTGGATTTAGCCAACGGTTGATGAACTTGGAGTGAATAATTAATGTCGCCAAACTAAAGTATCCGCCAAGCAAATACAGGTCGCCGGCCGAGATTGCCTCGCCGGCAAGGGTTGGTGCACCGATAACTAACAAAGATCCTACTAGCCCAACAGCGACGCCAATGAATGCGCGTTTGTCGAACTTCTCGCGCAGAACTAACAGAGACAAAATGTACACAAAAATTGGAACGGTTAGCATCAAGACGGCCGCCTTGAGTGCGCTTGATTTACTTATTCCTATAAAGAAAAGAGATGCATAAGAGAAATTTAAAGCAATGTTCAATAACAGATGTAGTTTGGGCAAAGTTTTTGGAATATTTGGGAGCCCTTTGATCATGAAAATACCGAGTAGAATTCCTACGATTAAGTAACGAATCCCAAGGTAGGTTATGGGGTGGAAAGACTGCGTGGCATATTTTGCAGCTACGCCGTTGGTTCCCAAGATGGCAGAAGCCACAACCGCCAAGAAAAACGGCCCAATATGTTTACGCTTAAACTTCATAGTAACCAGTATAACAGCGAAGACGCTAATGATAGAATGAGTGCATGAAAGCATCACCAGATCAAGGGTTCCCAGGGGTAGACCCAGCCAGAAAGCTGGTGCACAATTTACCAACTCCAGAGACTGTTACTGATTTTGATTATTCTGTCCCAGAGATTGGTAGGCGCGCCGAACAAGCTTTGGAAAGAAGGATTGAATCAGTTCCTCCACTTGATCTGGGTGTGGTTGATGGGTTTAAAGGAGCAAAGTTGCTAATGAAACCACAAGATTCATACAGAAGAGGCATCGATGACGACAACCCTTTACACGACTTTGAAGACAGCGTGTTGAAGCTGATCGATGAAGATGCCGACCGAAGATTTGGAGTGCATGGAGGTATCAGAGTTAGGGTTGGTTATGGCCTATACGAACCAGAGAAGCAAAAGGATATCTCAATATTCCACCTCGAGTATCCAGGAAATTTTCGAAATGTCGTTTACTTTTTATCGATTGGCAACCCAACTCGCATAGCAACAGGGATTGGGACTGTTACAAAGGAAGCCGCGCATCCTTTAACCGGAGCAGTCGAAGACAAAACCATTCAAGGATTGGTCGATAAAGGAGTGTTTCAGCCCATTGAATTACAAGATGGGCATTTGTATCTTATGGATGCCCAAACAACTGCTCACGCAGCACCAGACCAAGAGGGACAGGCGTTTATTCATCTCAAACACAGTCAGGGTTGCCAGCCCGTCAGCAACACCAGAACAGCGTTATAAAGAATCTGAAGACTGGAACAATTTCATGGTCTCCTAAGGGCCACCTGTGTATAATGTGGTGAAAGGAGTTTATATGAAAGCATTTGTTTTTGATCCAATTTGGAATAAATTAATTACTAAAGGACTACAGGACAAACTAGATGACGCTGGTATAGAGGTTGTCTTGACTGGTAAAATCGCGCCAATAACGGATAAAAAAGATCTATTTGAGGGTGATGATGAACGAATTTTATGCGTAAACCCTGACTACGTTGGTTGGGATTTAAAGTCAGAAATGTACAAGGGTATTCCTAATTTAAAGGCTATATTGCCAGCATCAACGGGATTCGAATGGATACAAGGTGACATCGCGAGAGAAAAAAATATTCCGGTCTGCCACATAAAGAACTTTTCAACAGAAGCTGTAGCAGAATGGGCTGTCCTTATGATGCAGAACCTTGCAAGACAAACACCAAGGTTGATTAAGGATGGATTTCCTTTAGATTTTGATAAAGATTTTATGAAATATTTAGGAGTTGAGCTGAAGGGGAAGACGGCTGCCATAATTGGCGCCGGTCATATTGGAACTGCGATCGCCAACAGATGTAAAGGCTTAGGAATGGACGTAGTTTACTGGTCTAGAAGTTCAAAACTTGACGGAATAAAAGTGGACCTTGAAGATTTACTAATGAATGCAGACGTAATCTTTCCAACCTTGGCAAAGAATGAGGATACAACTAAGCTTATAACCGATGAAATGCTTGAGTCTATGAAACAGAGTGCGATTATTGTTGATATTGCTCATGGGTTTATAAACCAGAAACTTGCAATGAAAATGATTTCTGAAGGTCGACTTTTCGGCTACGGCTTAGAGGCTGAGCCAGAGAGTTTTGGTAAATACGAGGGTAATGTCTGGGCTGCTCCTGCCTATGCTTGGGTAACTGACGGATCCATGCAAAACGTCATGGAAAAATGGATAGAAAATATGATCTTTGCTTCAAAAGGCGAGTACCCAAATCGGGTTAATTAATCAGAAGTAGTAATTTTGGGTTAATCGGGGAAGATAGGGACTGGTCGGATACCTGTATAATTGACAATTCGTAAATGCTGACGGATAATTATAAGAGTATAAATAAAAACAAAAAGGTTGAAAAAATGTCGGATAGACTTAAATCAATAAGTAAAAAAGCAAAAGCAAAAGTACGCCGTGGTGCAGACAAGGCAGGTGATACATATGATGATGCTAAGGAAGCCGCGCGCCGAGGTAAGGATAGAGCAGATGATAAATATGATGATGCTAGAGCAAAAGCAGTAGAACTTGCGAATGATCCTGAGATGCGAGAAAGGGCTAGACGTGTCGTTGAAGTGGCTACCCCTATAGGTAGAGACGCCCTCGAAGGCGTAGTAGAAGAGACCGGCATAGGCAAGGTAGGAGCCGATGGCAAAATTAAGTTCAAAAAACGAGCAGCTCTAAAGGTGTTAAGACCGAGTAGAACTGCTCGCAAAGCAATCAAGGGTGCGGTTAAGGGTGCGAAGCGCGGAGCCAGGAGAGCAGCGGCAGACGTTGTTCGTGACCGGTTCAAACAAGAACCTGAAGGCTTGCCTCAACCACCGTCATCCCCGGTGGAAGTTGGAGCTGGTCAACCAGCATTACCTAGAGCTGAACAGCCAGAACCACCAACAGATCTCTTGCTGTGACCTCTACAACATCGATTAAAGCTTAACCGGTAGTAATATTGTTGTAACTGTGGTAGAATAGGTGCATTCAGGTTTCGGGTTCTGTCAATTTTTGCCAGATGAGAAAAACGGTCGTCCTGGTGAAAATTAACTAATTTAGGAACAATACATGAACAACAAATTATACGTAGGTGGATTACCATTCGCTTGGGGCGAAGATGATCTACGACAACTTGGTGAAGAGCACGGTGAAGTTACTTCAGCGATCATCATCATGGACCGAGAAACTAACCGATCAAAAGGATTTGGTTTCTTAGAATTTGCGAACGAGGAAGATGCTAAGAAAGCTCAAGAAGCTTTGAATGGCAATGAAGCTGGTGGTCGTAAGATCACTGTAGACTTCGCTCGTCCACAAAAAGAACGATAAGCCTCCGGTTTATCAAACTTAAGCGCCTCCTTCATCGGGGGCGTTTTTCTTATGCTTTGAAAAGGGCAACAGATGTAGCATACTGGTTCTATGCCAGATATGTACGAACTTTTTGAAAGAGAAATGCCAATTACTGTAGCTGTGGTTACAGAGCCAATATTGCAGCCTCCAATTGCTGATATTGTTGAACTTCGAGCCGATATTTATACGCAAATGCAAGACCCCAATGCATTGAGAGAGCAGTGCGCGCTGCTTGCTGGAACAGCGCTCATGTACACCGTTAGAGCGGAGGTAGAAGGTGGACGTTTTGCGGGGTCAGAAGCCAAACGGGCTGCCTTGTTCGATACGGCCTCGGAGTATGTAGACATTCTTGACGTTGAGATTATTTCTAAAGCAATACGGTCCAAGCAAATGCAACAGATTTTGGACCACGATGATCGGCCAATTGTAATAGGCTCGTATCATAACCTTGAAGGCACACCGTCTTTTGGGCAACTGCGCGACCTCTATAACGCAGGTATGGCTCTGGGCGTTGATTATGTCAAGATCGCCACTACGGTAAACACCCATGATGATTGGGAAGAATTAAAGCATTTTACGATGAAGCAGTCTGAAGAGGGCGGTTTGATAACTGTTGGGATGGGAGCGTACGGACCATTATCTAGGATAGTCTTGCCAGACTTGGGTTCGCTTTTGGTTTATGCTCCAGTGGGTGAACACGTTGTGCCTGGCCAGATTGGCCTCGATGAGCTAAATGCCATCCATGCACAAATCCTCCCGCAGTAGTCTTTACAAAACCCCACAAAAGTCGTATAATCATTGCTTATGAGTTTTGAATTTGGAGAAAGAGCACAAGATTGCTTGAATAGAAATTGTCCTGCCCAGATGGAAATCTTGCGGTATGCTGTTGAAGTTGAAGGTGTAAAAGAGTTTGCCGAGCATTTTGGGGGTCATATGGTTGGCGAGGACGGAGAAAAATTTGACGAATTTATTGCACAGTCTGCTCCAGAACATATTACTGAGGAACAGATACGTGAAATGCAGGTGGAGGTTAGAAAGTTAACCGCCAATGGGATTGATGCAGGAGAAGCACTTCTGGATGGAATTAGAGAAGTTTCAGACGGACACGCTTTGTCTTGTGAGGGCCCTTTGAAAATGAGGGGTGGAGGTTTCGTTATTTCAATCTGTACTTCACGCCGATTGTATAACCAGGGTGAGTGGAACCTTGGCAATGCTAACATCAAACCTGAATAGCCCACTAACAGATTGATTAATTGCTGTTTTCTTGTTAAAATAGTCTGGTATTAGAAAGTCGTGGGCCCGTGGTGTAGTTGATTAACACGCCTCCCTGTCACGGAGGAGATCGCCGGTTTGAGTCCGGTCGGGCCCGCCAATAAAAATTCCCCATCTTTGTATGGGGTATTTTTATTGTCTAGCGCCGGCGGACTACAAACCGATACGGCGTAGCCGCGGTTTGTACAGGATCGAGCGTGCAGGAACTTGTTCCGATAAGTGAGATCCGTGTTGGTCCGGTCGAGCGTGCAGCTGCTCGCATCGAAAAGTGAATGCTGTTCCCGTCCGCTCTGTAGTACATCGGTAGTATGTATGCTTCCCAAGCATGAGAGATGGGTTCGACTCCCGTCGCCCGCACCAAATATTATAATATTATTGCAATATCTGGCCTTGTGTGATAAATTACAGACATGACTATAAACACAACGCAAAAAGTTATTAAAGTAGGTGACAGCCTAGCCGTAACCATCCCAGCCAAAGAAGCTAAAGAAATAGGCATTAAAGTCGGGAGCAGATTAAAATTTTCCGCCGAACTAGTAGAAGATCAAGACAAGCAAGCTGACCTAATGTCTGACTACAAAGCATTTGTAAGCCAATATGGACAAACCCTAAAAAACCTTAAAGATCGTTAATATGAAATATTTAACGGCAGAGGAGATATTAAGACTCCACTTTGAGATCATCAAAGATTTTGGAGGATCGCATGGGGTTCGAGACGAGAGCAGAATTAAGTCGGTTGTTGAAGCGCCCAAACTCGAAGTATTCGGTGAGGAGCA
>JALYPT010000001.1 GCA_030856205.1 bacterium
CTTACTGCTGCACGTACATATACATTGCCTAATCGAACAGGTACATTCTCACTCTCTGGTGATACATTCACAGGAGATGTCACAGGAACTCTAGATGCATCTGGAGCAACAGCACTGACCATAGCTGCAAACTCTGTCGCACTTACTACCGACACCACCGGAAACTATATCCTAGACATCGTAGCTGGAGGAGGTCTGACAGGTGATGCATCAGGTGAAGGAGTCACAGCTACTCTTGCTGTTGGAGCTGGTACTGGTATCATTGTTAACGCTAATGATGTGGCAATTGATACTTCTGTTGTAGTTACTTTAACGGGTACACAAACCTTAACTAACAAAACATTAACTGCACCAAAATTCGCTGACCTTGGTTTCATCGCAGATCCAAATGGTAACGAATCTCTAATCTTTGATTCTGTCGCATCCGCTGTCAACGAACTTACAATTGTTAATTCTGCTACAGGTAATGGAGTAGCTCTAAAAGCTACAGGAGGAGATACCGATGTAGCAATATCATTTGATGCTAAAGGAGCAGGAGTAATTAATATTGGTAATACCTCAACTGGTTCCATCCTCTTTGCTGGAGGCGCAGGCTCTACTGGTTGTACCATCACCACTGCTGGAGCACTCACTTGTGATGGAGCAGGAACATTTTCTAACATATCTGGTACAAATACAGGAGATCAAACCATTACTCTAACTGGTGGTGTAACAGGAAGTGGCACAGGAAGTTTTGCAGCTACTGTAATTACTAACGCCAACTTAACTGGCGTTGTAACCTCAGTAGGCAACGCAACAGCTATTGCAGATGCGGCACTTTCTATTGCAAAGACAAGTGGTTTACAAACAGCATTAGATGCAAAAGAATCTGCCCTTACTTTTTCTACAGGACTTACAAGAGAAACAAACACAATCACAAACAATCTTTCAACTGGAGTATCAGGAGGTCAATCAGTAATAGGTGGAACAGCAAGTGGAAATAATTTAACTCTATCTTCAACTTCACACGCAACTAAAGGTAAAATATTATTTGGTACTTCTGCTTATGATGAGGTGAATAATAGGTTGGGGATAGGGACAGTGAGTCCAGGGAGCAAACTTACTGTTTCATCTACTGGTGGATCGAACAGTGGAATAAATTTGAATATGACTAGTGCCTCTAATTATGGAACTATTGATTTCAATACACCAACTGGACTCATAGGTCAGTTTGTGACTACTGGTGCTAGCTATTCAAACGGAATATTTATCGGAGACCAAGTAGCACTTGCAGGATATGCAACAAATGGATTGACCACGGTGGTTGCAGGAGGAACAAACGGATACATAAATTTTGCAACTGGTGGTTTAGCTTTAGCAAACGAGCGTATGAGAATTGCAAGCAATGGTAATGTAGGTATAGGAAAAGTAAGTCCAACAGCCGTATTACATCTTAAAGCAGGCACAGCAACAGCAAATACAGCACCTCTTAAATTCACATCAGGCACATTAAACACAACAGCAGAAGCAGGAGCAATGGAGTTCTTGACAGATGCTTGGTATGGAACTATCACAACAGGAGCAGTAAGAAAACAATTTGCATTTAATCCAATGACAACAGGTGGCGACCTTGTTTATGGTGGAGCAAGTGGAGTAGAAACTAGACTTGCAAACGGAACAGCAGGTCAAGTTCTTCAATCTAATGGAACAACTTTAGCTCCTACTTGGGCAACTCTTGCAGGTGGTGGAGACGCTCTTGTAGCTAATCCTCTATCTCAATTCGCACAAACAACTTCTCTACAACTTAAAGATACAATTTCAGACGAAACAGGTTCAGGTGCTTTAGTGTTTGCTACAAGTCCTACTTTAGTAACGCCACTTCTCGGTACTCCTACATCAGGTGTTATGACTAATGTTACAGGTACAGCATCAGGACTTACAGCAGGAAATGTAACAACTAACGCAAACCTTACAGGAGTAGTAACTTCTACAGGAAACGCAACGGCTATAGCAAACGGAGCTATCACAAACGCTATGCTTACTAATGGTGCAGTAGCTAACCTTTCAGGAACTAACACAGGTGACCAAACCATTACTCTAACTGGTGATGTAACAGGCACAGGTACTGGTTCTTTTGCCACCACCATTGGTTCAGACAAAATATTGGAATCAATGTTAAAAGCAGTGAACAGTCCAACTGATGAGCTATGTCTAACATATGAATCTACAACTGGAGACTTTGAATGGCAATCTTGTGGAGTAGCTTCTG
>JALYPT010000012.1 GCA_030856205.1 bacterium
TGGTAGCAGCAACTGGATTTGAACCAGTGACCTCAGGCTTATGAGTCCTGCGCTCTAACCAACTGAGCTATGCTGCCGCGTATTTCTGTCATAAACTGACAACTTAATATAACACATTTACCCCCTAATTTCCAGAGGTGAAAAGAAAAAAGCCCCGGGAGGGGCTTTGATTTTAATGGAGGTTGTACTCCCGATCGAACGCAGTGATGCGCTCGTCATTGGATTGGACAACCTCATATGCTAATTCTGGCATACAAGTGATCTCCTTTTGTTTTTTATTGAACGTTTTTGTCTTGATTAAGACTCTTCTATAATACACTCCGCTTATGCTTTTGTCAAGCATTTTTGTTATGATTATGAGATGAGCCCATTCACCCATCAATTTGAAAAACTTCATGATATACCAGATCTGGTACCAACAGGTTTATTACTGCCGGCTGAACAAACCAATCTCAGGGTTTCGCAGGAGCCTAAACATACAGCCTTAACTACATCCCCGATTGAGGTTGGACACATTCTTTTTGATGAACCACCAAAGTGGCTGTATCATTTTAAGCGTCGCCTGGAAAACCACTTAGAATTAGGTGACAAATCGGAAGACTTTATAGATGATCATTGGATGAATCATTGCGGAAGAGTTGTGGTTCGAGTCGCGCTTGATCCAGACAGATATTCTCCAATTAATATGCCTAGAGTTTTTGATGAAGAATTTTCTATGCATAGAAATGGTCAGAGAACTTTATTTGAGAAGTTCATAGAACAATATGGCCTTTATCCTAGAACTGAAGGTTGACAAATCGACCTCTGTTGGGTATAATTGAAAAGTCAATTTGCCGCGGGATGGAGCAGCGGCAGCTCGCGTGGCTCATAACCACGAGGTCGTAGGTTCGAGTCCTACTCCCGCAACCAAAATATGAATCTCATCGTAAGATGGGATTTTTATTTTGGTTTTTGGATAAGACGAGAACCGTGTTGCGAAGCAACGGTTCGTACAGGACTGAGCGTGCAGATGCTTGCATCGATAAGCGAAGTCCGTGCCGTCCTACTCCCGCAACCAAGTGATACTCGTCAGAGACAGATAGGTTCCAAAATCTGTCTCTTTTTTATTCCTGAAATCTTTACCTCTTTACATAAGTTCGAGTCCTGCTTTGTTGTTCCATGATAGAATTTAGGTATAAGAATTAACAATTGGGGGATATATGAAAAAGCTAAATCAAAAAGGTATCGGGCACGTTCTACTTTATGGACTAATTGCGGTCATCGTATTGCTGATAGGAGTTATTGGTTGGTTTGTTTATGACAAGTCAAAAGACGATGAGACTGAGCAAAAAGAGACAACAACGCAACAGGAACCAGTAGTCGAAGAAAATTCTACAGTGTCCCCTTTTGTTGCACCTGATGGCTATGTTGAATATAAGGATGAGGATAATTCAATTAGTTTTTACTATCCATCAAGTTGGGACGCCTGGGAGTTCGGTGGATTTCAAGTTACTAAAACACCTAATGGTGAGAGTTTCCTAGCACCATATGGTGGTGGTGGAGGTGGCACCAGACATATCTTTAATTCCGATAAAAATGCATGGTACAGAATAAACGAAGAAAGTACCCAGTTCGAAGAATCAAAACAAAACGCAAATCTAACATTAACAGAGTCAGACCAAACTGAATTTCCCGTAGGATATGCACAAACTGGGGAAGGCGGAGGAATTTCCCACTACATTTTAATTACAGATGGAACGAACTCTTTCCAAATAGTGTTCCCTGGAATATCTGAAGAAAATGATGTAGACCCATCAGGCAAACTACAAGAACAAAAAGACGCTCTCTCAACGATAATCGACAGTATTAGATTCTTATAGAAGACTTACTCTGGAACTAGTGAATCAACCTAATTGTAGTCAGTTGGCTATTTAGAATGTGGATGAATCTAGGTTTGAGTTGAACTGATCGTCGAATTGAATTGAGTTTTGTTCTAGTTCATCTGCAGCTTGTTGGATATCGTCGGCTGCAAGGAAGATTGCAAAAACAAAGAAGATTGAGGCCAAAATTCCTAGGATTGAGATAATCAAAGCTGCGATTGTTAGGCCTTTTCCACCTTCGCCAGTTTTCTTGATTTTGCCCATTGCAATGATTGCAAGGATTAAGCCTACGATTGGAATAAAAAACGCAAACACGAGCGACAAAATTGCCATAGTGTTGGTTTTGGCGCCGCCTTCTGCTGGCGTTGGATTATCGGCCATTGGTTTATCTGGTTCTGGTGCCGGTGCTGGTGCTGGTTGTTGTTGCGGTTGTTGTGGTTGTTGTGGTTGTTGATCTGTGTCCATTTTTTCTCCTAAATTACTAATGCTTTCATTATACACAAACATCTGCTTATGCTTGCAAAAAATACAACTATACTCTAATATACCCCTGATGATTCCAAATCCAGAAAGACCGGTTAGTGTAATAGTCGGCCTAAATAGAGGTGATGAAGGCAAAGGCCGATTTACCGACATGTGGGCTGAACACTACGATATGATTGCTCGCTATGCCTGTTGGTCAAAAAAAATTTTTGTGGTTTTGTAGGCTTATTTAAAGAAGAAGTCGATCCAACTCTGGAAGTTGCCGTCGGTGGTGATCGACTCGATTGTTGTGCTATCGGCAATAGCCTCAAACTGAGGGACTTTCTTTTGGGCAATATCATTCGGGATAATATAAACCTTTTCTCCTTTGGCGGCCTTGCCCAGGCTCTCTCGTGCGGCAATTTCCAGGTATTCATCGGTTTCGAGATATTCGTTTTGCAGCGCCAGATTTTGATTTTCTAGGTCGGCAATCTCTACCTCTTGCTCCAATGTTTTGATCTCTTGCTGCAACTCATGATTTCTGGTAATTGCTTTTACGCCAGACCAACTGATCATAAGAATAATAATCACGAAAGCGAACTGGCCAATCACCATGACATCTGTCAGCTTTTTGCTAAAATCGGATAAATTCACCCCTATAGTATAGCAAGTCTAGCGCGCAAGTGTGCTTTATATATCATCATTTTTCTGTTATAATTTCGCAGTGGTACGGGGGTGTAGCTCAGTGGTTAGAGCAGCGGGCTCATAACCTGTTGGTCGAAAGTTCAATTCTTTCCACCCCCACCATTTCAGAAACCAAGCTTGTCTTGGTTGTTGAAATGGTGAAGTAAACAAGTATTGAACTTTGTGTTGCGTAGCAACAAGTTCTACAGGACTGAGCGTGCAGGTGCTTGCACCGAAAAGCGAA
>JALYPT010000004.1 GCA_030856205.1 bacterium
TTTTTGTATTTTTACTGGTAAAAACCTCAAAAAAGGATACGAAGACATTATTAGCATTATCCATGCTACTTCTGTTAGCGGCCTTCCAGGGGTCGGAGTATGTACTTTGTAAAACCACTGGCAACGATGAAATGTGGGCTCAAATTGGATTTGTGATCATCACTTTGCTACCACCATTAGGAATTCACCTGGTGTCGGCAATATCAGGAGTAAAAAGTTTGTGGAGCAAGGTTCTTATACCTCTTGCATATATTAACGGTTTTGTATGGTCGGCAATATTCGGTCTAGGGATTCAGTCTTTTGATGATTTTGGATGTGCAGACAATTATGCAATTTTCAACTTATCAGACAATTACGCTGGACACTATCAAGCGTATTACTATGGATGGTTATTTGCGGGATTATTTTTAGCATCCTGGCTTGCCAAAAAAGCAAAGAAAAAAGACGAACGTTCACGACTGTCTTGGCTGATGATTGGCTACCTAAGCTTTATTATTCCAACAATCGTGTTCCAATACGCTAAGCCTCATATATCAGATGCCGTGCCTAGTGTAATGTGTGGTTTCGCTCTGTTATTTGCCTTCATACTAGTTTTCAAAATTATTAAACCCGGCAAACAGAAAAAACGCAAAAAGCGCAGCCGCAAGTAATTTCTACAACAAAGTATTGAAAACTGCAATAAAGTTGTTATGCTTAAAGTAGTTCGGGCGTCGGGCTTCTTACTGAAGACGCGCTAGTTAGGCAAAACAAAAACATTCCAGAAGCCTTCGGTGGGCACGCCTAAACTTCCTTTGATCTTTTTATTCATAATGCAAAAACTTCAAAAAATGAATTTTGAAGTTTTAGGCTTTTCAAATTGGTGGAGCATATCGGATCGCTTCGCTTGCACGGATCTCATTTATCGGAGCAAGCTCCTGCACATTCGATCCTGTACGAACCGTTTTTGCTTTGCAAAAATATCGGTTCTCAAACCCATGTACTACCATCTAAAAATCCCACTGGAGTGGGATCATTAGATGGTGGAGCATATCGGATTCGAACCGATGGCCTCCTCACTGCCAGCGAGGCGCGCTAACCAACTGCGCCAATGCCCCATAACCGTGTATATTATACAACAATTACTTTGAACAAATACGAGTATAGCAGTTTATTTTTTGAGTTTGGTTGCTATAATGACTCGCATGACTAAAGATTTTGCATCGGCTAAGAGGGAAAATAGAAGATCAGTTACCATATGGCTCTACGTTTTTGCGGTATTGATTGCGTTCGTAGGTTTCGTAGTGTGGTACGCATATGTATTTTCAAGCCCTGAACGAACGTTCTGGAGTACTGTTGATGCTAACTTGAACGTATCTAGCTATTCAAAGGTTGTTGTTCAAGAGCAACCCGGTAGCAAAGGCACGAACGTTACTACCTTTGAAGATGGCGTCACTCCGATTGCACGAGATGTTGGAATTTTGACTACAGGTGAAGGTGAGTCAACAATTAACCAAGAAACTGAGAGTATTGGGGTTGAAGGCCAAAATTACTTTACATACAAAAGAGTCGACGGAAAAATTCTAAACTCAGCCGGCGAACCAGTGGATACTTCTTCGGTAGTAGGTGTAGCCGGTGTGATGGATTTGAACTCACCGCTTTCACAAGGTTTCCCACAAACTCTGCGCGATGCACGGGTAGGTCCACAGCTAACATTGCCTTTTGCTAACCTAGGTAGTGAACAACGATCTGATTTGATAAGTTTCATGCAAGATAGCGGAGTGTTCAAGGTTGATTTTAATAATGTTTCGAAGTCTGAAGTTAATGGCAAAACTGCTTATAAGTACGACGTAGAGATTAACATAGAAAAGTATATTGAACTTTTGCAAAAGTTGGATGAGCTTAATGGTACAGAGTTCTTTGCAGGAATTGATCCAGCTCAAGCAAATGGCCAGACAGCAAATGTAATCATGTCAATTGACATTAATGCACGGCAGTTGCTGGAGTTGGAATATAGTGGCACAGGGGCAAAGGAAACGATTAGCGGATACAACGGTCATTATAATATCAAAAAGCCTACCGAATTCGTTGAATT
Organism: bacterium; assembly: GCA_030856205.1. Classification (GTDB taxonomy): domain Bacteria; phylum Patescibacteriota; class Saccharimonadia; order Saccharimonadales; family JAGQNJ01; genus JALYPT01. Next base: position 2,072 of record JALYPT010000004.1, read on the forward strand.
TAACGAGCTAAACAACCGCATCCGCGAACTCCTTCAGTAACCACT
>JALYPT010000007.1 GCA_030856205.1 bacterium
GGATTTACCAGCCGCCTCCGCCGCCTCCGCCTCCGCCGCCGCCAGAGGAGCCACCACCACCGGAGAATCCAGATCCGCTGGAGCTTTTTGGAGGACTGAATGCAGTCCCACTAGCACTCGAAAAACCGTTCAATGAATTAGTAAGGTTAACAGCATTAAATGTCGTCCAGTTACCATGATACCAATCTGGCGGTTCTTGATAGATATCTTTGAAATCTTTTGCCCATTGCTTCTCTAAACCAAACAACATGGCATACGGCAACAACTTTTCAAACAACTTTATCTTTACCTTACCGTCTTTAATATCGCCAAATCGTTTTACCGCCTCTGGGGTTTGCAGATATTCGATGCGATCAACTTCTGCAAGATTGATATATTCCTTGATTCCAAGCAAGTAGTTTCTTGCTTCGGTTCCTTTGTGTGTCCTTGCCGCCATTACGTTTGAGCCAATCACGAAGATAATTGCCGATATCAACAAGCTAAAGCCAAACAAAAATCCTATCAGCGGGATGAAGAATAGAAGGAACGCAACTACGAACAAGACAGTTCCAACAATACCCATTCTCTTTTTTGTAAGATTCGATCCGTGTTTAAAATATTCCTCTTTTGTAAGTCTTTTGAACACATCCTTATCTAGCTTTTTGATTTTTGGGAATAGTTTGTTCTTCAGAGATTTTAGCTCAATAACTTTGCCAGTGGACGCCCCGACACCAAAAATCATATCCATAACTTCCTTCAGCTCATCATTTTTGGTATATGGTTTGATTAGCTCAAACTCGTATTCTTTATTACCTTTTTCTGTAATCACAATGTGATTGGTGGTTGCAAGTTCAATGACTGCAGCTGACAACGTTTTTGGATTCAACTTCTCGTTTACCAACACGTCACCAATCACTACATTTGAACCTTTTTCCGGAACATATTGTGGAATCACGATTCCCTTGCCCTGGTCATCGCGGCCTTTTGTTCGCCATTTATGTAGAACAATTATAAATGCGAGTATTGGCGGGAACACCAAGACGCTGACTCCAACTAGTAAAAGTAACCACGGGAAAGGCTTTGCACTAAATGTGTCTTTTTCAAAACCTATAACCGTAGTCAGCGTTTCCGACGGGGCAAGGTTTAAGGCACTGGCGGTAAAAACAACTTCACCTTCGGTTACTTCTTTTGATATATTACAATCAACGTTATTTTCGCCAAAACCTCCAGCAAAACACACCTTTCTATCTTGGAGACTTTTTGCGAGCTCCTCCGAAACATGAATCCTTGCAGTTACCTTATTAAATTGGACAGGCCATTGGTCGCCATTTATATCCCAGTAGAATTCATCCCCGTCGTCTTGGAAATTAATCACATCCTCGGAAGTATATACAATTTTATAAACCTGTCGGCCCCGAACAAAACTATCTGCATCACCAATCTTCAAAACTTCGTTATCGTTTTGTTCCGAAGCCGTATAGTTACGTTTCACTCCACGCTCATCAGTAACCGATTCGATCTTAAATCCTACACTATTGTCCTGATATGTTTTTGGGATGGCTCTTAGAATCCCGTGATTTTGATCAAAATTTGGGAACCTAACAACAATGGTCTCCTCGACCCTTAGTTGCGATACTCTGCCCCCGTCCTGAGAAAGATAGTAGTCTGCATCGAAAGACTCGATAAAATAGTTATTTACGTTTTGTGCTGAGACTATCTGAGTTTGTAAGATAAATATCGAAATAAATGCTATCAAAAAGCCAAGTAATCTTTTCATTTTAGGTCTCATCCGATCTTGATGAACTATGAATAATCTCAATCATAGACCAATTTTACCACTTGAATTTAATCTATGGCAGAAAACACTTGACGATGCTCTTTTAGCTTAATCTCCTAGTGGTCCAGGGCATGACGAATTTGGACCAACTAAAGCAATCTGTCTTATGCCTGTTTTAGATGCTGAGGACTCAACTTTTTGCCTACATATTTAACAAAAATCCAAACTGGACCTGTTATTTAATCTGTCAAAATTATACAATATTATTCACGTATAACCATGAGCATTGTCACTGACCTATCAGTTATAAATCGCTTCCAAAAACGCCTCGTAAAAGAACAAGACTAATTTTTTGTATTATAGACGTTAACATCTTGGTATAGATGAAAAAGGAATGTTACCACCAGCACCATACTCGATATGGCTTACGTATCTATTTTCTGACTTTGACCACGTTAAAAAGCCAGCCCAAAAAGTTCCGTTCACAATACCCCTTGCTTGGACGCTTAACGTATGGCTTGTTTTCTTACTATTACTTGTCCAATTGTTCACTTCCTTATGTTCAATTTCGCCGCCTTCAGCTGTTCTGGCTACCAACTGGAGCTTAACTTGATTAATATTTACTGTGTCGACTGTTGCGAGCACTTTCACATCTGTAAAACCATAGCCTAAATCTTGTTTACAGGCATTTATTCTAAATCCGTCTTTATTGACTACAGTCTTGTAGCCACTAGTAGATGCGAAACTTCTGTAGGCATAGAATCCACCACCGATTAGAGCAAATACAATAATGAAAGCTACTAGTCGCTTTTTGCCAGTATTAGGATCCAGTTTTGATAAAATTTTTTTGGTTTTGCTTTGTTTCTTTAATGCCATGTAGTGTCCTGTTTAGTTGTTATGTTTATTTTACACGTTCTTTATATTTTTCTCAAATGATACAGATTAAATAAGTAGCAAGCTATTATACTATTTTTTGTAAGTTTTGTAAATTGTAGTATAATTTCTAAGATATTGGGGTGTCGCCAAGTGGTAAGGCACATGGTTCTGGTCCATGCACCGGGGGTTCGAATCCCTCCACCCCAGCCAATTTTAGAGCCCAGCTTCTGCTGGGTTTTAAAATTGTTTGAGTGATGGGATGAGAACCAGCCACGAAGTGGCGAGGTTCGTACAGGATTGAGTGTGCAGCTGATAATTGAGTCAATCTATTGATGGGTTTTTTGTTTGTTCCATGAAGGGTTGAACTGATTTCTGCTAGAATAAATTCATGCAAATTGACGTTAGTTTTGACTTTCAAGCAGAGGCAGGGGGTAGAGACTCTGACAGATACAGCCCAACTCTACAGGAATATCATCGAATATTGTGGAGTAAGCTTTTACCAAACGGTCAGTTTTTTGACGTAGAGAAAATCAACAACAATCGTTTATATCATAAATCTGCTTTGGGTGAATTTTATCTATCTAGTGATCGAGCTATAACAACTTTTTGGAAACGAAAAAGCTTTGAGCATATAACTTCAAAAATGCCGACTGAGCAACTTAAAGAATTCGATAGTATTACGGACACTATTGGTGGGATTGTTATTTGGCCGAGTAATAGAATCGGGAATCGTCAAACAATAAATGGCGCTCGAGGGTTCAATCGAATGATTAGCGACAGGCTTGACTTGACTATCGAATGTATACGTCTCTATTACAATGGGAAAACTAGTCCGCTTTATGGTACTTTTGATCTTTATAAGGACTTTTTTGAACTATTCGAAAACTTCGAAGGATTTATCAAATTCTTTCTTATGCAGGACGCGGTGTCTGAGGATTATTCTAAGGTTAAGATTTCTGCCCCCTTTGACGATTTTAAAACATCCCCAGTACCGGGTAATGTCGATGAATACCGCCAATACATGGTAAAAACTTTAAAATTTGTGAAGCTCAGGAACAGGCGTATTGCAGAATATGCAAGTCATCACAAGTAAGTCCCTGTGGTGTCTCGTTCTCATTTATCTAGACATATATTTTCATAAGGGGAAAAACTGATGATTCAAAGTCTTTTTCTTTGGGTTTATTTATCATCTCTACGCATTTTTGATATTAGGGCTCTAACTTCACCTGGAGTGCTTTTATCGCTCTTCACTACACGGCGTACAGTTCTTAGTTGCCGTACACTTAGACCACCCCAAATACCAAACTTTTGATTTGTACTGAGCGCATACTCTAGACAGTCATCTACAACTCCACAAGTAGTACAGATAGCTTTTTGTTCTTTGGTTGACTCGCCTCTCTTTGGGTAAAAATTTAGTCCGGTGTCACGACATTCTGCATCGTCATGCCAATCTGGCTTATCTACTAAAAAGTTGTCCATAAAATAGCTGGATGCTAGCACAGGCACTTCTTCTATTTTAGATGCCCCAACTTTAGCGACAAACCTTTGCATCGCCATATATCTCTGCATTGTTGCTTCTTGCTCTAGAAGAATGGGGTGTCCTGCTAGTAATCGTAAGGCACTCTTCATATCCTTAGCACTAATGGTCCTAGTCGATTGTATTCCATCAATTATTACGCTAACTGCGTCTGCACTAATTCTGCGTGCTTCTTCTATAGAATCTACCTCAATTTCATCAAATGCGGCTCTAATTTCATCTTGTCTACTTTTTGCACCGATCCTGATATTGCTTGTGCTATTCTCATCGACAGTGGTTTTGGTTTTTGGTCGCACAGAGGGTCTTTTGACGCGAACCTTCGGCAAGTTATCTTTAGGTATAGCCTTTTTAAAGATTTTGACAAATCTTTCTGCTCTCTTACGGATCTCGGCATCGTCTTTAAGATCCTGACATTCTTTCTCGTATTTATTGACACTGATAACTTCCAGGTCATATAAATCTTGAAGTATCCCAGTTTCAATAGATCGGATTGATTCGATTGCATTTATACGATTCTGGCCACGGTTACGCAATACTCCTGTGTAAGAGTTAGCTAAATCAGGAGATGATGACACAACGTCGTATATATCGCCAAAGACTTCAAGGGTGTCAGGATGGCTTCTAGCTTCTATTTGGGTGAGTTCAAGGGCGTCTCTGTATTGGTGGAAAGCAACAATGCCATCTGTATAACCATGAACCTCTGCTGAAATCATCAATATCCCTTCTTATAACTTTCTAATGTTCCCCACTATTTATTACAAAAAACCGGTTATTATTATCTTACGCCCAAACTATTTTGTAAACAAAACCAGTATAGTTGAGTAAGACATATAGCCTTTTTCTTCATTTAACCAGTATGCATTATAGTAAATAATAATGCATGCATAAGCGATATGGTAAAATAGATTTGTCATTACAAAAACAAAAAAAGGAGATATCAAAATGGCAAAAAAAGTAAAAGATAAGTTCAAAAAATGGGACAAAAATAATAATGGTGGCGAAATGGTATATTTCGTCGGTGGAATAGGTGCTGCAATCTATAACTTTCAAGCAGCTTCGGACTTAAGTTCATACTTACTCGCACTGCCGAAGGCAATAATTTGGCCAGCTTATGTTGTGTACAAACTTCTTGAATTTTTCTACGGCGTCGTAAACTAGTCTTGACATCTTTGACTTTTTAGTGGTATAATTATCTTAATTGTTAATTTATGGATCCTGTGAATTAGGTTATTGGCTTCATGAGCGAACAATGGCAAATAACGCCAAACCAATAAACTAATTTATAAGGAATACATGGATAGAAATTCTAATTCACGAGGTAATTCTCGTTTTAATCAAAGTGGGCCAAGACGCTCAAACAACCAATACCGAGGCGGTGGCAACCGTGGACGTTCAGGTGGCGGCGGTGGCCGTGGTGGACGAAAAAAAGGTAAGCTAATCGATCCAAATCGGTTTGTTAAGGCTGCCAAACCTGTTGAACAGGATGTTTATGTTCCACAGCATAAGTTTGATGATTTTGATATTCATCCAACTGTTAAAGACAATCTACGTTCAAAGGGCTACGAAACTCCAACAAAAATCCAAGACACTGCTATAAATTTAGCATTAGAGGGTAAAGACGTTGTGGGAATTGCGAACACAGGTACAGGTAAAACTGCAGCTTTCTTGCTACCGCTTCTTACGAAACTAATTAATGATCGCGGATCAAAGGCTTTAATCGTTGCACCAACACGAGAGCTAGCTATGCAGATCAAAAATGAATCTCGTGACTTCTCAAAAGGTGCACAGATTTTTGATTGCTTGCTGATCGGTGGAGTTCCACAGTATCCACAAATTCGTGACCTTAAAAGAAACCCAAACATTGTAATTGGAACACCTGGTCGTATTAAAGACCACATTGATCGAGGTAATCTTGATCTTTCCAACTACAACCACATTGTCTTAGACGAAGTGGACCGAATGTTAGACATGGGATTCATCCATGACATCAAATACATTTTGGCCAGAATGCCAGCAAAAAAACAAGCATTTTTCTTTTCAGCAACGCTTGATCAGACTATCGAAAATCTAATTGGCACATTTGCAAATAATCCAGTTAAGATCATGGCTCGAACAGCTGAGACAAGTGATAATGTTGAGCAAACAATTGTTAAATACGTTAACCGCGAAGATAAAGTTGATATGCTTCATGAGATCTTAAAAGTAGAAACTGTAAAGAAAACTTTGATCTTTTGTGAAACAAAACATATGACACAAAAACTTAGCGACAAGCTTGGACAATCTGGCTATAAAGCAGAAGCCATGCACGGAGACAAATCACAAGGACAACGACAAAGAGCACTGCGAAACTTCAAAGACGGTTTTGCTAGCATTTTAGTTGCGACAGACGTAGCAGCTCGAGGAATCGATGTAGACGGAATCACTCACGTTATCAACTTTGATACACCAGAGACCTACGACGATTACACTCACCGAATTGGTAGAACTGGCCGCGGAAACAACACCGGCTATTCAATCACCTTCGTTCAGTAATTTAAGTTATACGACTTTAGAAAAATCAAAAGAACACTACTTTTCTTGAGTAGTTAAAGACGTGAACCGCGAAATACAAACCGTGCCAATAGACAACAGAGAGTATTAAGAATATTACAATTGAACCAAGACCGTTTAGACTAACAAATTCTGTGAGGACCCTTGTTAGAAGTTCTCTGGAAACGGGTATTCCATAAACAAATAATGAAACTACAAGTAACATTATCGATATCACAGAAGCAGCAAGTAGAGCAAAGTTTGCTCCTGAAGATTCCCAAAACTTACTTTTACTATAGTAAACAGGTACGACTGATTGATCTGCCGCTTGTTCGTATTTTTTTGCCTCACCAACGGTGTTTGTAATTCCCCAAATCAAGCAATAAATTAATGATCCGACTCCCGCCCAAAATAGTGCTACGATTACAGTCCCCAAAACAGGGACAGCAAAAACATAGTCAAGATAACTGTTTTGATAATTTGCCAAGAATCCGTACCCACCGACACTCTCTAGTGCATTGCCACCCAGCCAAGTTAGGATAATTTGATAGCCTGTTATCAATGTTAGTAAAGTGCTTATTCCTATATACAACAATAGCCTAGGAAGACTTGGGATTAACGGATTTGTTGATATCTTTTTTAAATCAATCATTTTCAATATTTTACCATAGCCTGTTCACTGTATAATTAAACTAATGCTTAGCAGTACAAAATGGCATTCATTGCCGATAAACAAGGTTTTTGATAAGTTAGACTCCTCTTCGAAGGGCTTAACTACACATGCAGCAGAGTCAAAGCTAGAACATTATGGCCCAAATCTAATCAGTCCAAAGAAAGATTCAATTTTAAAAAAGATTATCGAACCATTCACAAGCATATTCGTCGTTGTGCTGTTGATTGCTGTAACAATGTCTCTGTTCACTGGAGAAAAATTCGATGCAATTGTCATTATGGTGGTCATTGCAATCAACGCTTTAATCTTTTACTTCCAACAATATTCATCCAGTAAAGTTTTGGCTGGACTAAAGTCCAAAGAAGATAATGAAATCACCGTGCTTAGGGATGGCAGAGATATTTCCATACTAGCCAGATATATTGTTCCCGGTGATGTGGTATACATTTTTGAGGGCTCAAAAGTACCTGCCGATGGGAGAATAATTGACTCAAACAATTTACAAATCAATGAATCCTTGCTCACTGGCGAGGCTTTACCGACTACTAAACAAGCTGGTATTTATTCTGATAATGCTGAGATATACGACCAAAACAATATGGTATTTAAAGGAACTTTTGTTCACAATGGCTCAGGAAGTGTGGTTATTTGTAAAACAGGCTCATATACCGAACTCGGTACAATTTCTAGGCTTGCGAGTGAAAGTGACTTTGGAAAAACTCCAATCGAGAAAAAGATTGATACAGTGACAAAATGGCTGGTTTTTGGTGTATCTGTCATAGGTATTCTAGTATTTGGACTAGCCCTTGTGCGAGGAATTGAAACTACAGAAGCGCTTCGATTCTCCTTATCGCTGGTAGTATCCGTCGTTCCAGAAGGTCTACCTGTAACGTTAACTATCGTATTATTATTCTCTGCAAAAAGGATGGCATCGTACGGAGCTCTTGTAAAAAAACTTTCCAGTATGGAGACAATGGGAGCCATTACTCTGATCGCCACCGACAAAACTGGAACATTGACACAAAACAAGTTGCAAATCTCGAACACCTACGACCAAAGTGGAAAACTAAGCGATAGCATTCGTGGATCTATCACAATCCAAAATGGAGTTGTGCTCGACTCGCTAGACGTCATTCTCAAAGAAAAATACCCGCCAAAGAAATCAAGAAATCAAGTTTCAACTTTTCCTTTCGACCAAAACCTGAGAGTCAGCGGATCGTTATTGATGCAAAATGACAAATACATTCTATATATAAAAGGTGCCCCCGATGCAGCATTTACATTTTCTAGGAATGCAAAGAGGGAATATGTTGCCGAGCAGACGTTGAGTTCATTTACTAAAAAAGGGTTTAGAACAATTGGTTTTGGGCATCTGGTTCTAAGTGAACCTATTAACAAAATAACTGCTGAACACATAAAAAAAGCGACATTTGATGGGTTCGTGGCATTGTCTGATCCTATACGTCCAAATATCAAGAAGTCTGTCATGGAAGCAAAGAATGCAGGCATAAACGTTGTAATGCTGACGGGAGATCATGTAAACACAGCCGAGGAAATCGCTCGACAAGCAGGAATTATTTCTAAGTCATCCGAGGTTCAATCTTCTGAATTCCTAGAAAAAGTCCCTAGCAAGTCTAAGTCTACTGAACTGCTCAAAAATATTCATGCATTCGGAAGAGTTCTACCAAAACATAAATTTAATTTCGTTAAGGCTTTAAAGAACCGTGAGGTCACAACCATGACTGGCGATGGTGTTAACGACATCCCCGCGCTTGTTGAATCCGATGCAGGCCTTGCAATGGGATCTGGCACTGACGCAGCCAAGGACGCTGCTGACATCGTTCTTCTCGATGATGATTTTTCAACCATTGTAAAAGCAATCAAAATTGGAAGATCAGTAATAGCAAATATTCAAAAAATGCTCTACTATCTGATTTCCTCCAGTATTGGTGAAGCGGCGGCGATGATCGGGGCTTTAATTTTTACTCTGCCATTACCAGTTAGTGCCATTCAGATCCTTTGGATAAACATTGTAACGGACGGCTTTACCGTCTTGCCCTTAGGTTTATCAAAACCAGAAGGTCATCAAATGAAACAAAAGCCAAGAGATCCAAATGCATCATTATTGCCAAAATATTTAGTTGTACGATTAATCATTACTGGATCAGTGATGGCGGCTACTTCGCTTCTCATCTTTAATCATCTGCTGCCTAAAGGCTACGAATACGCGCAGACAGCTACTTTCATCTCGCTCGTGGTCGCTCAATGGGCAAACGTACTAAATGCTAACCACGACAAAGCTAGCTGGATCAAAAACCTTTACAAGCCAAGTCTGTTGATCTGGGGAGGCATCGCGCTTTCTATAGCATTCCAAGCAATTGTATTCATCGGTCCTCTGCGCCAACCATTTGGAATTGTATCCATTTCAAACACCGATCTGTTATTGTCTATTGTTGCTCCGATCATAACCGTATTGATCGCCTCTGATCTGCACAAATTATATGTCGCTAGAGCTAAAGCGTAGATGTTTTAACAATTGTACCAGAGCTTGTTTCTGTCTGTGAATTATCTACAATGTTGTATAAATGTTGGGTTTGCGAATAAGAAAGAGGGTTGTAAAGTCCAGCTATGTGATCTGGAAAAGGTCCGTCACCGGGCCTTGGCAGACTAGTATCACCTGCGATTAATGCTATTCTTCCGGCAGCTCTGTAGGAAATTGTTCGCACAGCAGTTATTCCACAATCAGGACCTAAAATAGACTCCTTATTCCATAATTTAGTTTGTAGTGTAGATCTTGCCGAAGATACAGATACGTTTTTACCGGTTTTATCACGATATCTCTTAAACCCTCGATGAAGTAGGCCGAATGCAACAACATATCTTGCAGCCAAATCTATAGAATCACGATAGGTCAAACCCATAGTTTCCTCCAAACTTATTGGGAAATTTGGATGAGTGATAACTGCCATACGCCCACTCTCGTGTTGTAAATTATGAACCGTTCCGTATCTTAAGTCACCCTTCAAGACACCCACTTTTATTTTTTCGGGTGTTTTAATAAGTGGGTTGTTAAAAACACCCCTAAAAGCGGTTCTTACCTCGGCATATGTGCTATCAGCTCTAACGGCACGAAAAAAAGCATCTGGTCTTCTGTGGTCCTGCTTTTCTTTTTGTAGACCTGAGAAATTGTATATTTTGCCTGTACTCATCAGATTATTATACTATGTTTTTGCATCTTGTTCAACTTTCTTTGCGCCATTTTTCAATATTTGCGTGATTGCCGCTTAAAAGAACTTCTGGCACTTTTTGACCACGAAACTCTTCTGGTCTTGTAAAGTGCGGGTGCTCGATTGATTTATCATCATTTTGGAACGATTCTTTCTCTGCGCTTGTCTCACCCCCCAATACTCCTGGTAAAAGTCGAACAACGCTGTCGGCGATTATCATTGCAGGAAGCTCGCCGCCGGTTAGGATATAGTTACCCACACTGATTTGTTCATCTACGAAATCTGTAATACGCTCGTCATAACCTTCATATCTAGAACATACAATTATCAAATCTTGCCCACCGGCTGCGAACTGTTTGGCTTTTGATTGTTTATAAGTTGCTCCTCTTGGCGTAGGTAAAATCACCAATGCATCTGGAGATTTCTTTTTTGCACATTCAATTGCTGCAACTACAGGCTCCGGTCTTAGAACCATTCCGTCTCCCCCACCATATGGAGTATCATCAACTTGTTTTCTTGGACCAAGACCAAAATCTCGTATATTAATGAACTCAAAAGAAACAGCACCAACTTCTTGGGCTTTATGCATCATGCTGGCGTTCATTACCCCGTCAAACATTTCTGGAAACAGGCTAACGAAGTATATTTTCATAACTAAATATCTAAATCGTCTAGATCCGCAAGTTCACGCCGAGTTTTTGCAAGAGTATCTTCTTCTACTTCTTCCTCTTTGGGAGCTGGACTAGGTTCGTCAACTTCTTGAACTTCATCATCTGACACTTCTTCTGGTTTTTCTGTTTCTTCAGGTTTTTCTGTTTCTTCAGGTTGTTCTGTAGGTTCAGAAGCTGGTTCTTCTTTAACTTCTTCTGGTTTTTCGGCTGGGGTTTCAGCAGGTCGATCATCTCGTCGTGGTGGCTTTTCACCTACGTCAACAATCTTAAGGTTGTACCGAGCGTCGTTTTTTGCACCTAAAGCTCGCAGAAGTGTCCTGATTGATTGGGCGCCCATGCCACGCTTACCAATCACCCGGCCAAGGTCGGCCTGATCGACAGTTAGCTCTAGCAAAACTCCTTTTTCGTCAATAGTTCGTTTGATCTCAACTGCGTCTGGATTTGAAACAATTGTCTTTACTATATATTCTACGAATTGTTGGTCGATTTCTGTGCTCATGAGGTGCTCCTTAGGTTTAGTATGTTGGTATTATAATCGATTGTTAACTAGAGTAAAAACGGGTCTTACTCTGCAGGTTTATCTTCAGTTTTATCAGCGTCAGGTTCTTCTTTAACTTCTTCGGCCTTTTCAGCTTCTTTTTCTTCTTTTGGTGAAGTTTCCTCTGTAGATGACTCTTCAACTGGAGTTTCTGCAGGAGCTTTCTCGGTTACTTCGGTTTCAGCTGGAACTTCTTCCACAGCTTCTTCAGCTGGTGCTTCAGGTTCAGCTGGTGCATCTTCTTTCGCGACTTCAGCTACTGGCTCTTCTTTTGGCTCTTCTTTTGGTTGATTCTTTCGAAGTTTTTCTGGATTTCTAGTTTCTCGCTTTTTGTCTTCAGACTTTGTAATCCAATCGGGAAGCTTTACGCCTTCTTTTTTAAACAAGCTAATAACTCGGTCACTTGGTTGTGCGCCGTTATCGATGAACTTTTGTGCAAGTTCTTTCTTTACATTTAATTCTTTGGTGTGAGGATTGTAATTACCTAGGTAATCAATCACTTTTCCACCATGAGGTGATCGGTGTGAATCTTGTACGATGAATCTGTATTGCGCTTGTCCTTTTCGGCCCATACGCTTAAGTCTGATTGCTAGCATTAAACTGAAATTTCCTTACTTCTTTAGTTATTATTTACAGTCCAAGTAATTGTACCCTAGCTTACCTCTGTTGTCAAGAGAGTGTATATACAACTTAATTTCGTTCAAATCTGAACCACTTTGCGATAGCCCAAACTAAGTAAAAAATCCCAATCCAGACCGCCCAATCCCCTACCAGAGTATACAATGTTTTTTTATTATTTGTGCGAACAGATAGATCAGAACTATTGATTGGATTTATCATGGCTATTTGACGTCCGTTTTGATCAAGTGCAAAAGCAGGAAAGTCTAGCGTTGACTGCAAGAACGGTCTTGCATTTGCGACCGCATGAAAATGCGCCATGCCGACATGCTGAAATTCATACACATGCGATCCACCAAAGATTCCTAGTGATGCCGAGTTAGTCAGTAGATTCGCGCCCCTGTTAGTCATTCTTCGATAATCTTCTTGGTTCACAATACTTGAACAAACTGCACTACCAAGCGTCAAATCATCATTAACTACCGTAACATCTTGAGTGCTTTCGCCTTTTGTAACTGCCCTAGCAAAATCGAAATCAAGTAAGGTTTGTTTTTGATTAAAGATTTTTAGCGGAATGTCTACCAAGTATGGAAGATACTCTCCGCCAGGAATTAACCGAGATTTATCAGTTGTAGATATTATCCCTTTTTCATTCGAGCCAAAAATAAACTGGTTGTTTATACTGTTACCAACATATCCTTGTCTGGAACCAACAAAGAATACATCGTGATCACTAACGATTCTGCTGCCCTCGTCTTCGTATCTATCCAATCCATATTCAGGGAGAATAACTACATCTGAGTCGGTTTGAATTGTTTTATTCCCTGTAAGTTTTTCGGCAACTATAGTAACGTTTACTTCACCACCGTTCGGAGATCGCCAAAACATAAAGCTGAACAACCACAAAATAACGATCAGTCCGAGTAATGCGTACCCTTGTTTTCTATATTTCTTTGTCCATAAAGCCACGAGTAATGTTACGAATATCGCCGAAAGCCCATGAAAACCAAAAATCCGCGCGAGAAAACTTATGGGAGTGTAGCTCAAAGTGGGGGTAAGGCTGGCAAATGGCGCAACACTATCAATCGATCCATCGACACCTATCCAGATCAAAGTAGCAAGAAGTGATGTCAACCATTCGGCTGCGGCCCACACAACAAATACTTTAAATAGGAAGAATGTATTGTTTTGGTCTTTTTGTTTCTTTAGGTAATCAATAGCTTTTAAAAGTATAAAACTAGTAATTCCTACGTTTACCGCGAAGGAAATGACCATAGTTAGATATCCGACACTACTATTTTGCGAGATTTGAAATAATTCTATCAAGAAGATCCAAGAGTATGCGAGAGAAACCAACAACAAAATAATTAGTTTGGTTGTATTTACTTTTTTTATCTTATCCATTTATGAAATTATTGCATCTGAGATGTACAAATGCAACGAAAACAGATTAGTCGTGTTTTATAATGCATGTGGTTATTGTAAACTGTAAGGATGGATCCAGCACATGATTACATACAAAAAGCGCGAGCTGCCAAAATGGGCGACGAAGATATAATTTTTGAGCTAACAAAACAAGGTTGGTCCATACCGCAAGTTCACAAATTAATTTATGGTTCCGAGCAGACGATGTCGCAAATGTTTACATCGCAGTACTCGCCGCCAAATCAACCTACAGTTATATCACCAGGAACTCCAGCGCAAGTTTTGGCAACCCAGTTGCCTATACCCCAAGATCAGTTGCAAGATACAGAACAGCCACTTCCAGCGGAAGCTCAACCTGCTCAAATGCCTCTTCCTCAAGATCAGCCACAAGCACAACAGCCACAATCTCAACTTGTTTCTTATGTTGAACCCCAGGTAGACATGAACAACGCCATGCAACGAAGTAAAAAACAAACAAAAGCCAAGAAATTCTTGAAATTCGCACTAATTGCTCTATTGTTTGTTTTTGTTGGAGCTGCTGTAGGGATTGGCATAAGTTATTTGTATTTTCAATCACAAGTGACAAAATACTCCAGTGTACTTGAAACCGGAACTATCGGAAGAACATCGCTGGATCCAAGTGTGCCTGACGAGATAGTTGAGATCAATAATGAAGAAGGCGTAACTCAGCCTGCCACGACCGAAAAAACGGTCGACCCAGTTACTGGTAAAATTGCAACAACTGGAAGCATAAAAACTAATAGCGTAAATACAAAAAGTAAGACTGTAGCGTCCACCCAAGCAGAGCAAACGTCTTGCAAGACAAATAAATCAATTCCTGGCGGAGTTTGTGACGCAATCCGTTCGCTCGAAAAAGATGCATCAACCAGCAATACCTACCTAAGTGAAATTGACTTATCGGAAATTCCGGGTGGAGTAACAATAAAAACCATTGATGAAAAATCATGGCAAGCGGCTTCTGGTGGAGGCACGATTGATGCAGTGGCTGACACTATTTTGGGACCTACAAATATCCGTGCGACATTCCAGCAAAAAAGTGGCAACTGGAAAGTTGTTGGGATTCAAATTCTTTAATTAGCTGATTGAAGTAAAATATAATCCCGGAACAAACCAACATTTGTTTCGGAACGATTTGCAAGATAAATGGACCAGTTGTCGTTATTTTCTACCAGACTTGGCAAACCTTCGATAACTTCAGAACAGACACTAACTACTTGCATTGGTTCAAGCTCTCCTTCGCGCACAGCCAACCCAATTAAAGCATCATCGCCTGTTTTTGTATTATCGCTTACGGCAATTTCTAATGAAACAACCTCGGTCTCGGGAGCTAAGCTTACTAATTCAACACACGCTGCTCGCCGTCTTTCTGGGTTTTCTGCGAATGCAAATTGTTGAGATTCCCAAATTTCGTTTGCACCCAAGCTCCATACAGCTTGTGTTCTCTTCTGTGCACCAAGATCACTAAGTATCAAAGCACCTGCGCCATCGGCATCATAATTTGTTATGTTCTTGTTAACATCTAATTTTACACTCAAATCGCTAACTACAGCCTGGCAAGAACCAGACCACTGGGTTGTGCCACAAAATGCGAAGCTTTGATAGACAAACCACACTCCACCAATAGCCGCAAATATCAACACAAACAGAACCAACTTTTTAACAGGGGAATTTGGATTTACTTTTGACCAAAAAGAATCATTTTTCTTCTTTTCCATGTCTTAAGTATAAACTACTTAACCTTGAAAGTCTCCAGAGCTTGTTCGGCAGCACCTTGCTGAGCTTGTTGTTTGCTGTGTCCATTTCCTTTACCACGCAGCTTGCCCAAAATGTATACACCAACCGTAAATAGCTTCTCGTGATCAGGACCTTCTTCGCTAAGAACTTTGTAGTTGGGCGTTGAATTCTCTTCGCTTTGTGCAACTTCCTGAAGTTGAGATTTTGCATCAATCCAAGAGCCTTCTTTTAATATGGTTTCGAATGTCGTTAACAAAGACTTTGCAATAAACTTCTTGGCACCTTCATAGCCTTTGTCTAGATAAATCGCCCCGACGACGGATTCATAGGTGTTAGCCAGGATTTGTGCACGAGCACGATCAGTTCCCCGCTTCTCACCACGCGACAATCGAAGCATTCCTTCGAACTCATGTTTTTTTGCAGCATCAGAAATTGATTCGGTTCGCACCAGGGATGATCGCCAGTTAGTCAAAATTCCTTCTGGCTCAGAGTAGTTCGTATACAAATACTCAGTCACTACCAATTCCAAAACTGCATCGCCCAAAAATTCAAGACGTTCGTTATGTTCTTTTGTAGATTTCTTGTGCTCATTTAGATAAGAACGATGTGTGAAAGCCGTGATGAGTAAATCCAGGTTGTCAAACGTAGTTCCTAACTTGTCCTCGGCAAAGTCGACGTATTTTTTTGTATCCATTTACAGTCCTTTCTCTCTTATCTTTTTCATGGCAATCAAAAGCAACTTTGTAATATCTTCATATTCGATTTTGTCCATTGCTTCATTTACTTCAAACCACTTTATGCCGTTCATCCATTCCTCTGGCTTTATGTCATCTGTATCACCAAGTGCTCGGATCAAGAAGATTTCGGTTGTCATCAAAACCAAACTTTGTTGGCGTCTGTACTGAAAGTTGATCTTCCCCAACCATTCCATAACCTTCATCTCTTTAAGTCCAGTTTCTTCGTTTACCTCACGCTCTGCGGTTTGTTTGGCTGATTCACCCTCTTCGATGTGACCTTTGGGGATTGTCCAGCGATCCTTTGCATCTTGAATTAGCAAAATCTCAAGTTTATTCGTCTTTTTGCTACGTCGAAAAACCACACCGCCGGATGTTGGCTCACGTAGGACCTCGTTGATTGCAGGTCGTCTATTTTTAACAAATTTCTTTAAGCCTGTCATTGGCTTTGGTCGTCGCATCTGACTAACCTTCTTTCTTAGATTTCTTTTCGGGGTTTAAGGTCTTAAACAAGGATCCTAATACGCCGTTTATAAATTTTGAAGAATTGTCGCCACCAAACGCTTTGGCAAGTTCAACCGCTTCGTTGATTGCAACTTTTGGTGGAATCATTTTACTCATATGCGTAAGCTCATAAGCTCCCATGCGTAAAATAATTCTATCCATTCGTGCAATCTGATCCAATGGCCATTGCATTGCAAGTGGCTGCAGGGCTTCGTCCAGGGATTCTTGATTTTCCCGAACTCCAGAAACTAAACTTTTGACAAACTCTACATCATCCAGTGACTTATATCTACTAATATTTCGGTCTAAAACTTCGGAAGTATCCAAAGTTTTATCATTAGCCTTTATACGAAACTCTTCTTCGTAAAGTGTTTGTAATGCTACGATTCGACCTAAATGTCTATTTGCACTCATGATGTTAAGTTGTCCTTTCGGTAAGCTACCCCAAATTATACCCTACAAACGGGTTATTTTGAAGCTGTTTTACTACCAGTTTCTTTGTTGGTAGTAAAAACTTTTACCGGTGATTTTCCGTTAACCGTACGGGCCAACTTGATCACATGGTGACTTCTACGATTGCCTGTACGGCGGGGGGTTGTTCGTTTCTTGGGTTTTCCCATTGGAACTTCTCCTACTTCTTATTTGGATATCCGATATATATTAGCATCTTTCCACCCCTTTTTCAACTGTTATAGCACAACTACGTCGATTAGTTTGTAGAAATACAACAAAAAAGAAAAAGAATAAAGAAAAGACTAAGGATTAAGGATTTATCACCACTGCGGGACAGACACGCAGATCACGAGCATCATAGCCGGGGATGTCCACATCCCTGTACACCACGCCGTCACGGACGCGACGAATCCGGACGTAGCCGTCCGAAGTTTTAGGCTCGCCGGTAAGCATAGTAGAGGTCCAATAATCGCCTGTTTCTTTAGACAACTGCTTACTATCGGGTAATGTAACTCCACGCTCACGAGCTTCTTTAACCTTAACTCTGTAGGCCGCATCGGTCATGCCAGCTCTCGCATCATAGGTTTTGCCATTACTCTCAAACTTGAAGAGTTCATCGTTTTCATCTGACATCACGGCGTTATAACTCCTGGCTTTATCATTCGCTTTTTTGGGATCGCCAATATCTACGCCTGCGCCCGTGTGCAGCAACGTAAATGTTGGCATGCCATCTTTGCCCTCAGTTTGGACAACACGCAAAGACTCTTTGGTAACACCGTA
>JALYPT010000015.1 GCA_030856205.1 bacterium
GCTTAAGCTTTGATAGAATAGTACTAATGGCTAAAAAACAAAAAAAATCTACAGATAGCACCTTCTTTTTAAAAATTGTTCTATATTTAATATTGGGTTCATTATGGATTAAGGTAACCGATGATCAGTCCTGGCAGATTCCGTTGCCTGCAGGATTATTACTGGGATTGGTTTTTGCTTCTCACGAACATTTTAAGCTTGATCGCAAGATTGACTACGTCGTTTTATTGATATCAGCATTTGTTGGCTTCTGGCTTCCAATTGGTTTATATATATCGTTGTAATTAAAACATCTCTCTAACTTCGGTGTTGACACTATCTAACTTCTTTGATAAAATGTCTTGGTATTTAGTTATTCTCTTGGATAACATCGGTAGGTTTGCCCGTACCCGCATCGTTTGCGAAACGAGCAAAAACCGCCTGTTGCCAAGAATTTTTATACCTAGCATACAATCGCTCTTTTCATTCTTATCTGTTTCACAGCTAAATGGCTGCATAACTTTATTCTTCATTCAGCTTAGCGTCGCTAAGCTTCAATCAGACTAAAGTCTTTCGCCTACTTAGCAGCAAAACCGAAAAAGAAGAAAAGAACATAGTATGCTACAGGGTACCAAAGGAGTTAAATGAAAGCACTAATTACACGAAAGCTAGGAATGACTACTGCCATCGACGAAGACGGTATTGTTACTCCTATGACTTTGCTTTCAGCTCCAGAAAATACCGTATCTCAGATTAAAACTACCGAAACAGATGGTTACCAAGCAGTGCAGATATGTTTTGAAAACGAATCTAAAATTACAAAAGCTCTTGCGGGACATTTCAAAAAAGCCAAAGTAACACCAAAAGTAGCAACAGAAATTAGAACAGATGAAGAACTAGCCGTCGGCGACAAACTAAGCGTCGACGTTTTTAGTGTAGGGGATAAAGTGCACGTTACTGGAACTTCTAAAGGTAAAGGTTGGGCAGGAACAATCAAGCGACACAACTTCCACCGCGGTCGAAAAACTCATGGTGGAGGAAGCTATCGACGTCCTGGATCGATTGGATCAATGTATCCGCAGAAAATTTTTAAAGGCAAGAAAATGGCCGGACAAATGGGCGGTGAAACAATTACAACCAAGAACCTTAAAATCGTATACGTTAATCCAGAAAAAAACCTCATTGGTGTTACAGGATCAGTTCCAGGACCGAAGAAATCTGTCGTTTTAGTAAAGGGAGCTAAATAATGAGCGTAACTACTTTTACCAAGGCGGGAGTCAAGGCAAAAACACCAGCAAAACTGGATAAAAAAGTTTTTGGTGTAAAGACTGAATCTACAGACATCTTGAAGCTCGCATACCGAGCATACCTAGATAACGACCGAGAAAACCTAGCCAAAACATTAAAACGAGGCCAGGTTAGCGGTGGTGGTAAAAAACCTTGGCGACAAAAAGGTACTGGACGTGCACGTTTTGGATCAAGCCGAAACATTATTTGGCGCGGTGGTGGTGTCGCATTTGGACCTGAAGGAAACGAAAACTACAGCAAAAAGCTTACAACTCGTTCAAAACGAACTGCACTTCGACAAGCGCTAACACTTGCTGAAGAAAATCTAATTATTATCGATACATTTGAGACAAAAGGTAAAGTTAGCGATACAGTAAAACTAATGAATAAAATCGGTGCAAAGCGAAACATACTATTAGTAGTTTCCGATAACGATGAATTAGTTAAACGAGCAACAAGAAATGTCGCAAACCTAAAAGCAGTTCAAGCGAATACAATAAACGTATTCGACATTATGAATTCAGATACTGTAGTTATGAGCACTAAAGCAGTTGAGTTCGTGACAGAGTGGCTTGGAGGAGATAAATAATGAGTGTTACACTAATCCCTCGAATGAGCGAAAAAGCTTACGCACAAACGCAAGCGTCAAATACCTACATCTTTGTAGTTCCAATGACTTCAAACGGCAAAATGGTTAAAGAAGAAATTGAGAAACAGTTTAAGGTTAAAGTTAAAGACGTAAGAACCGTTGTTTCAAAAGGTAAAGCAAAGAAATCGTTCACTAAACGTACACGAATGGTTGGTAAACGAGCTGACTTCAAAAAAGCTTACGTATCTTTAAGCGAAGGCAAGATCAATATTTTTGGCGAAGAAGACAAAAAAGCTGGCAAGAGCAAGACAGCAAAACCAGACTCGACTGTTGCAGTAAAGGCTGAAGCCAAACCAAAGGGCAAGATCAGATCTGCATTGGGACGTTCATCTAGAACTGTTCAAAACAAGGGAGGAGACAAATAATGGCTATTACAACTTATAAACCAACTACTCCTGCCCGACGTGGCATGACAACTGCTGATTATTCAGAGATTACTCACAAGAAGCCTCTTAAGTCTTTGACTGTAACAAAGCGTCGTACAAACGGACGAAACAACCAAGGACGAATTACAGTACGACACCGTGGTGGTGGAGCCAGGCGTAACTACCGATTGGTAAGCTTTGATCTTCCTTCTGGAACAAAAGCCATCATTGAAGCAATCGAATATGATCCAAACCGTTCAGCACATATTGCACGTATCAAAGACCAAAATGACAAGTATTTCTACGTTTTGGCGGCAAAAGGCATGAAAGTTGGAAAGTCTATTCATTCCGATGACGAAACTCCAGTAAAAGTTGGAAACCGAATGCCTCTAAAGAACATGCCAGTTGGTTCTGTAATTCACGGAATCGAGCTTACTCCAGGCCGTGGCGCACAAATGTGCCGATCTGCTGGTGCTGCTGCTCAACTTACTGCAAAAGAAGGCGAGTATGGACAGGTTAAATTACCTTCAGGAGAAATTAGATTGGTTAAGCTTACTTGCAAAGCCAGCCTTGGAACAGTTGGAAATGTTCAACACCAGAACATAAAGATTGGTTCTGCTGGACGAAAACGACACATGGGCTTTAGACCAAGTGTGCGTGGTGTTGTTATGAACGCTGTTGATCACCCTCACGGTGGTGGAGACGGTGGACGTCACGGTATTGGTGGTGGTAAGAACCACGGTTCTGCACCGAGGACTCCATGGGGTCAGAAGACTCTTGGATACAAGACACGTAGCAAAAAGATTACCAACAGGTTCATATTAAAGTCACGACATGAAAGTAAGAGGAAATAACCATGAGTAGAAGTCTAAAAAAAGGACCATTTGTAGATCCAAAACTGGCAAAAAAAGTCGCAGCTCTTGGAAAAGATGATCGAACGATTATCAAAACTTGGGCTCGTGCTAGTACTATTTCACCTGAATTTGTGGGTCGTACAATCGCTGTTCATAACGGTAAAGTTCACGTCCCTGTATATGTGTCTGAAAACATGGTTGGTCACAAACTTGGTGAGTTTTCTCCAACACGAAAGTTCCGAGCACATGGTGGAAAACTAGGAAAGGACAAGGCATAAGATGAGTGTGCAAGCAATAGCAAAAGGTATCCGAATGAGCCCTCGCAAAGTAAGCGAAGTGGCAGCTTTGGTGCGAAACCGAACTGTCGAAGATGCTTTGACTATTTTGGATCATACCCCACGTCGGGCAGCTAAACCTGTCTACAAAGTTATTGCAAGCGCTAAAGCTAATGCCGAATACAACCACAACTATAAAGGCCAAGGTTTATTTATTAAAGAAATCACAGTAACTGCCGGAGATCGCCTAAAACGGTTCCGACCAGCTGCTCGTGGTGGTGCTAACAAATTTGAGCACAAGAGCGCGATTATTCGAGTAACTGTAGATGGTGAACTGCGAAAACCAAAGAAGCCAGCAGTTGAAAAGAAGATCGATGAGAAAAAATCACCAGTAAAGAAAACTACGAAGAAGGAGTCCAAGTAATGGGTCAAAAAGTAAATCCAACTAGCATGAGACTTCAGGTCAACAAAGACTGGCGATCAAAGTGGTTCAGCAACAAGCGAGATTTTGCGAAGAAGCTAACTCAAGATCTTGAGGTTCGACGGTTAATCGATACAAAACTTGGTATGCGTGCAGCAATCAACAAGGTTGATATTGAACGATCTCCAAGCTTGGTAACTGTTACTATTGCAACTTCAAAAGCTGGAGTAGTAATTGGACGTGGTGGAGCTGGTGTCACTGAACTAAAAAACTCATTTGAAAAGATCATGGGCACTACAGTTCGAGTAAACATTGAAGAAGTTAAAAAGCCCGAGCTTTATGCAAAACTAGTAGGCGAAAACATTGCTTATCAACTTCAAAAGCGAATTGCATTTAGACGAGCTATAAAACAATCTGCAGGAGCTACAATGCGAGCCGGTGCTAAAGGTGTCCGTATCCAAGTAGCTGGACGTTTGAATGGATCTGAAATGGCGCGAACAGAAAAAGAAGTTCAAGGTTCTGTTCCTCTTCATACAATTCGTGCAGATATTGATTACGCAAGTGTTGCCGCTAAGACAACCACCGGAATCGTCGGAGTTAAAGTCTGGATCTATAAAGGGGATAAGCTGTAATGTTGATGCCTAAACGATCGAAATTCCGAAAGGAACGAGTTGGCCGGATGCGCGGTGTTGCTTCTAAAGGCAACAAGCTAGCGTTTGGTTCATATGGCCTACAGTCTCTAGGCATGGATCGAATCACGTCTAGGCAAATTGAAGCTGCACGACAATCGATGACACGTTACATCAAGCGTGGCGGAAAAATCTGGATCCGTATCTTCCCGCACACACCAGTTACTGGTAAAGGTGTGGGAACAAAGATGGGATCTGGAAAAGGTAATCCTGATCACCATGTCGCTAAAGTATATCCTGGCACAATGTTGTTTGAGATGACGGGTGTTCCAGAGGAAGATGCACGGGAAGCAATGCGACTTGCATCACACAAACTGCCTATCAAAACTAAATTTGTAGTACGGGAGGATGTGTAATGAAAATTGCTGAAATCCGAAAGTTCGAAACAAAAGAACTAACAACTAAGAGCACCGAACTACGTGACGAGATTGCATTAATGCGACAAAAACTAGTCATGGGTGAACTTACAAACCCACGTGCTATCCGCAAGAAACGGAAAGACCTGGCTCGAATGTTAACTGTACTAAGCGAACAACTTTCAAAGGAGAACATCTAATGGCTAAAACACTAATCGGTACAGTATCATCTGATAAACAAGATAAAACTATTTCTGTTAAGGTCGTTACTCACAAGAGACATCCTGTGTATAAGAAGAGCTACATTGCTTCAAAGAAATTTGCTGCTCATGATGAAAAGAACGAAGCTAAGGTTGGTGATAAAGTTTCAATTGTTGAGACAACTCCAATGAGTAAGTCTAAACGTCATAAACTTGACAAAGTATTAGAAAAAGCTATTTTGACAGAAAAAGATACAGCAGGTGTAGGCGAAGTCGAAGCTAAAATGAAAGCCGAAGAAAAGGTTAAAGCAGAAGCTAAGACTAAGACCAAGACCACGGTTAAGAAAGAGGACAAGTAGTATGATCCAACAAGAATCAAGACTATCAGTAGTCGATAACAGCGGCGCAAAGGAAATTCTTTGTATTCGTGTTCTTGGTGGTACTCGTCGAAGATACGCTGGTGTTGGCGATACGATAGTTGCCACCGTAAAAGAAGCTAGTCCAAGTGGAGCAGTCAAGAAGAAATCTGTGGTTAGAGCAGTAGTCGTTCGAACAAAGTACGTGATTCGTCGTAAAGACGGTTCTACGATCAAGTTTGATGATAATGCAGCAGTAATAATTGGCGACGACAAACTTCCAAAAGGTACTCGTATTTTCGGACCTGTTCCTCGTGAACTCCGAGAAAAAGGCTTTAGCAAGATCATCTCTCAAGCTCCGGAGGTTCTGTAATGAGAAAACCTATTATGAATAAAGTATTTAAGATTAAGCTTAAGAAAAACGACACAGTTATTGTTTTGGCTGGTAAATACAAAGGCAAGACTGGAAAAGTGACTGCTACTCACCCCAGAGAAAACAAAGTGACTGTTGAAGGTATTAACATTGTTAAGAAACACACAAAACCATCAAAGTCATATCCACAAGGCGGAATTATAGAGCTTACAAAACCTATTGATGTTTCAAAAGTTGCATATTACGACAAAGAGAAGAAAGTTGCTTCAAAAATCGGCTGGAAAGTCGACGCTAAGGGCAACAAAGTACGGATTGCTAAGAAGACAAAAAAGGAGATTAAGTAATGACTAAGTCAAATTCTCCATCATTAAAAGCAAAATATAACGAAGTTACTGCCAAAGAGCTTAAAACTGAGCTGAAACTCAAGAATATCAACGAAGTACCAAAGCTAGAAAAGGTAATAATCAACACTGGATTTGGACGAAGCAAGGATGATAAGAAGCTCATCGAAACTAGCAAGCTTACGTTGACTAAGATTTCTGGACAAATGCCAGTTGAAACTGTTGCAAAACAATCAATTGCAAGTTTCAAGTTACGGGAAGGCAATGTTATTGGTCTTAAAGTATCTTTGCGAGGTGATCGTATGTATGAATTCGTTGATAGGTTGATCAACATTGTGCTTCCTCGTTTCCGAGACTTCCATGGAGTAAGTAATAAAGCTTTTGATAAGGCTGGAAACTTCTCACTTGGGATTGAAGATCAAACTGTATTTCCGGAAATTAACTTTGAAGATGCACCAATCACCCATGGTCTTCAGGTCGTATTCGTATTTAATTCTAAACAACCAGAGCATACAAAAGTACTTCTTGAGAAGTTCGGTATGCCATTCAAAAAGGAGAACAAGTAATGGCTAAGAAATCGATTCTAGCACGCGATAAAAAGCGACAGCAAATGATTGTCAAGTACGCTAAAAAACGAGCAGAGCTGAAGGCTGCAGGAGATTTTGACGCACTTCATTTGATGCCTAGAGACTCTTCTCCTACGCGATGGAAGAACCGATGCGCAGAAACTGGTCGTCCTCGTGCCTTCATGAGACAGTTTGGGCTAAGTCGTATCGCATTTAGAGAACACGCAAGCAAGGGTGAAATACCTGGCATAACAAAGTCGAGCTGGTAAGGAGATATATGAGCAAAACATCGAGTGACCCAATAGCAGATATGCTAACAAGAATAAGAAACGCAGTTGCGGTAAGTAAAGCCGAGACCCTAGTTCCTCATTCAAAAGTAAAAGAAGCCATAGCAACAGCCCTAGTTAAGGCTGGATTTATTAAAGGCGTAGAAATCGTAGATTTATCAGTAGGTAAAATGCTTAAAGTACAGATAAATCCAGAGGACAGCAACTCACGTATCACTGAAATCAAGCGGCTATCTAGCCCAGGACGAAGATACTACGTGGGTGCTGACAAAATTCCAACAGTGAAAAGAGGCCGAGGAATCGTTTTGATCTCTACTTCTAAAGGGATTATGACTGGCGATGAAGCTAAAGAATCTCACCTTGGTGGTGAGTTAATTTGTAAGGTAATTTAAGGAGAATAATATGAGTCGAGTAGGAAAACAGCCAATTGCTATCAAAAGCGGCGTGACAATCACTGTCGATTCTTCAAGTGTTAACGTAAAAGGCCCAAAAGGTGAACTTTCTGAGAAGATTTTAATAGGCATTGACGTTAAACAAGAAGGCGACGAGTTTTTGGTTACACGGAAATCAGACGAAAAAATTGAACGGTCAAATCATGGACTAATGCGATCACTAATAAACAATATGGTCGTAGGCGTAACAGATGGTTTCTTAAAGGAATTAGAGATTGAAGGTGTTGGTTATAGAGTAGCCTTAGCTGGAAAGAACTTAAAAATGAACTTAGGATTTAGTCATGATGTAATCTTTGAAATCCCGCAGGGTATTGAAGCCGCAGTCGATGGTAACAAAATTACCATTTCTGGTATTAGCAAACAACAAGTCGGACAAATTGCTGCCGAAATCAGAGCATTGAAGAAACCTGAACCGTACAAGGGTAAAGGAATCCATTACGTAGGTGAATACATTATCCGTAAGAGCGGTAAATCAGGGAAAGAGGCTTAAGATGAGTGATAAAAGATTACAGAAAATGGCACGAAAAAATCGTATCAGAAAAACGATTACTACAAGTGCAAAACGACCTCGAATGACGGTTAGTATCACTCTTCGAAATGTTACAGCCCAAATTATTGATGATGAATCTGGCAAGACTTTGGTTGCTGCAACTTCAAAAACTAGCGATAAAGGAAATCTTACTGAAAAAGCTATAAAGGTTGGAGCTGAAATTGCCAAGAGTGCAAAAGCCAAGAAGATTAAACAAGTAGTATTGGATCGAAACGGAAGAAAATATCATGGTCGTATAAAAGCACTTGCTGAAGCTGCTAGAAAAGAAGGATTGGAGTTTTAGGATGCCCGGACAACAAAGAAATGACAGAAGAGACCGACGAGACAATCGTAAAGATCAAGAACCAAAAGAGTTCGACGAGAGAATGGTTCATATTGATCGAGTGGCAAGAGTTGTAAAGGGTGGACGAAGATTTAGATTCCGAGCATTAGTCGTTATTGGCGACCATAAAGGAAGAGTAGGCGTGGGAATATCCAAGGGTGCCGACGTTACTATAGCTATACAAAAAGCAACTGATGAAGCCAAGAAAAACATTATGACTATTCCTCTATATAAAGGGACGATACCTCACGAAGCGCAAGCTAAAGTTGGTGGAGCAAACATTTTAATCAAACCTGCATCCAAAGGAACAGGATTGATTGCTGGTGGTGTCGTAAGAGTCGTCCTAGAAGTTGCTGGAGTTGAAAACGCTTTAAGTAAATCAATTGGCTCAAGCAACAAAGCAAACGTCGCTTACGCAACGATTGAAGCATTGAAACAACTTGTTCCAGCTGATAAATGGGTTACAAACATAGAAAAAGCTAAAGCACCAGTGAAAAAAGCCGCAAAGGTGGAGAAATAATATGAAAATGAACCAATTAGACCTAAAGTCAAACAAGAATAAAACCAGAAAAGGTAGAGGAATTTCCGCAGGAAAAGGAAAAACTGCTGGACGAGGTACAAAAGGTCAAAAAGCCCGAAAAAGTGGAAATGTAAGAGTTGGATTTGAAGGTGGTCAAACACCTCTTGCTCAAAGACTTCCAAAACTTCCTGGGTTTACTTCAAAGGCTGTAAAAACTGAAGAAGTATATACCAGTGATCTTAATAAATTCAAAGGAAACGTAGACGTTTTTACACTAGCTGACGCTGGTGTTATCAAAAACCCTTACAACCGAGTAAAAGTTATCAATAACGGTGAACTTAAATCTAAAGTAGTTGTATCGACTACTGGTGCAAGTAAATCTGCAATTGAAATGATCAAAAAAGCTGGCGGCGAATTCAAAAAAGTCGACCGTGCAAAGCACACAAAAAAAGAAAAAGAATCAAAAAAATAGGCCTTAACACCTATACAAAGCAGTAATGGGTGTGTATAATTTGGTGAGTAAAAAAGGGAGAAACAGCTCTGAGCTGGAAAACTATTTGGCAGTCACTTAAGAATCAAGATATGCGAAAGCGGATCTTGTCTGTTCTTGCTATGATTTTAATTTTTAGAATCCTGGCTCACCTCCCAATACCTGTTGCTGATGGTGCAACTTTAAAGCAAATTCTTGAATCTTCATTTGCAAATAGTGGATCGGCCTTCATTAATCAACTTGATGTCCTCTCTGGTGGTGCGCTAGGCAATTTCTCTATTATGCTCGTAGGTTTGGGTCCTTACATTAACGCCAGCATTATCATGCAACTTCTAACCCATGCAATACCTAAACTAGAAGAGTTAAATAAAGAAGGCGAATTTGGCCGCAAGAAGATTAATCAATATACAAGAATTCTTGCCTTGCCCCTAGCTATAGTTCAATCAATCGGTACGATTTACTTCGTGCGTGAAGCGGCATCCGCTACTGTGGGATTAGGTGATATTACTGCTGGATCGGATCTGGCAAACTGGATACTAATGATCGGGGCTCTAGTAGGTGGATCGATGCTTCTAATGTTTCTTGGTGAGCAAATCACAGAACAGGGTATCGGAAACGGTATATCTTTGGTGATTACAATCGGAATTGTGAGCCAGTTGCCGTCGACTATACAAAACGTATTTCAGTCGGCTCAAGTGGGATCAGACAAACTTTCGCTTTTTGGATGGCAAACACCTTTCACCCAGGAAGGTGCAATATTTATTGGGATTCTCGCGTTTAGTATTCTGCTGCTCACGGCGATTATCGTTAAACTCAATGAAGCTTCCAGAAACCTAACAATTAATTATGCTAAACGTGTTCAAGGTAATCGTGCCTACGGAGGTATTACTACCAACTTGCCCATCAAATTGATTTCTGCTGGTGTCATTCCAGTGATCTTTGCGTCAGTGTTCCTGACGGCTCCTGCGTTTATTGGTCAAATTTTGTCCCAATTAGATAACGAATCTTGGCAACAATTAGGATTGAACCTTCAAACATGGTTCCAGTCTCCAACTCGTGAAGCATTTTCACAGGGTGGATTACAACCATATATTTATCCAGCAATCTATTTTGGACTAGTTTTTGCTTTTACATTCTTCTATACCAGTTTGAACTTTAAGGCTAATGAGATTGCTGAAAATTTGCAGAAACAAGGAGGTTTTATCGAAGGAATAAGATCTGGAAAACAAACCGAGAAGTATTTATCTGGGATAGTGAACAAATTAACTCTGTTTGGCGCCGTCAGTTTGGGCTTGCTCGCTGTCGCCCCTGTAATTGGCCAGGCCTTCGTCACCATTCAGATTTCGACGATTGGTACGTCTTTGTTAATCTTGGTTGCTGTATCGCTTGAGACGCTTCGACAAGTCGAGTCTCGGGCTTTGATGGTTACTTATGATCACTATGAAGAACCAGATTTCTTTTATGAGCAAGGTCCCGGAACGGCAGATAAACGTCTTCGTTTAGGCAAACGCTTCTCTAGAAAGAAAAAGTCAAAATAACACTTTACAATCAGAGGTAAGTTTGATATACTCAAATTTGAGTAATTTTTATGGCCAAAGGTAAAGAAGTAATCGAGCTCACAGGTACAATTGTCGAGACATTACCCGGCACTAGGTTCAAGGTACGCCTTGAGAATGACCATGAAATCGTCGCTCACGTCGCCGGAAAGATGCGAAAACATTACATTCGTATAGTTCCCGGAGATAGCGTTACGGTCGAGTTGACCCCTTACGATCTTACGAAGGGCAGAATCACCTATCGCAAATCATAAACTTAAGCAGTGTGTCTTGGTAAAACAAGATCCGTACGGAAGGAAATAATGAAGGTACGTGCAAGTGTTAAAAAGATGAGTCCAGATGACATTATCGTCCGAAGAAAAGGCCGAGTTTATGTTATTAATAAGACCAAACCTAAACATAAACAGAGGCAAGGTTAAATATGGCTAGAATAAGCGGCGTAACAATTCCTGCAGAGAAAGAAGTTGAAACTTCACTAACATATGTTTTTGGGATTGGATTAATCACTTCACAAAAGATTCTGAAAATGGCTGGTATCAAACCAAACGTTAGAGTCAAAGACTTAACTGATGGCGAGATCCAAAAGATTCAAGACATTATTAACGTAGACTTCCAAGTAGAAGGTGATCTTCAGAGAGTAGTCACAGGAAACATAAAGCGACTTAAAGACATCAAGAGCTACAGAGGATCAAGACATCAACGTAACCTTCCTTCCCGCGGACAACGAACCAAGACAAATGCTCGTACCAAGCGTGGAAAAAAGATTGCAATCGGCGGCGCACAACCTAAATCGGCATTGAAGACATAGGATATTGATATGAATGAAATAGCAGATAAAACAACTGAAAAGACAGTCGAAAAAATAGTCGAAAAAGCACCAGCAAAGAAAAAGAAGAACAAGAATAAACGAACGGTTCCTTATGGACAAGTTCATATTAAGGCAACGTTTAACAATACTATTATTACTTTTACAGATCGCAAAGGCGGAAAACTAACTGCATCTAGCGCAGGAGCGACCGGATTTAAAGGTTCAAAAAAAGGAACCGCATATGCCGCACAAGTAGCTTCTGAAAAAGCAGCATCAGATGCCAAAAATATTTATAGCGTATCTAAAGTAGACGTATTTGTAAAAGGCATTGGAATGGGACGCGATGCAGCAATCAAAGCTCTTAGTCAGCAAGATATCAAGGTAGATAGTATCACTGATGTTACTGGAGTTGCTCATGGCGGCGTTCGACCTAAGAAAGCAAGGAGAGTGTAATGGCTAGAGATACAACATCAATTGTAAAGCGCTCACGTCGAGAAGGCTATGCTCTTCATCCAAAAGCTCATAAAGCTTTGGTGAAACGACCGGGACCTCCAGGTCAAGCACGACCTAACTTTAGGAACAAGCAATCACAGTTTTCTGTTCAGCTTCGTGAGAAACAAAAAGTCAAGCGACTTTATGGATTGCTTGAAAAGCAATTCAGAAAACTTATGGAAGAAGCATCAAGGACAAAAGGCCAATCAGGAAAGACACTGCTTAAATACCTTGAACTACGCCTAGATAACGTTGTTTACCGAGCAGGATTTGCTGTGAGTAGACGTGCAGCTAGGCAAATAGTTACACACGGTCACTTTGATCTTAACGGCAAACGAGTTGACATACCTTCAATTCGAGTCAAAGAAGGAGATGTTATTACAATCCGTTCTTCAGCAGCAAAAAACGAGTATTTCAAGCAACTTGATGAAGTAAGCCCAGCGTCAGCAAATGACATGGTCAGCTGGATTACGGTTAATCGAGGTAAGTTAGAAATTAAAGTTACCGGTCAACCACCTCGTGAAGAAGTGGAACCAGATATAAACGAACAATTAATTGTTGAGTATTACTCAAGATAAGGGAGGAAGAGACCAAAATGACAAAAAATATTCACACACCAGGACTAGTAAAAGTAGAGGATCACGACGATAACAGTGCTACGTTTACTATAGAACCTCTTCACACAGGTTATGGAATGACTCTAGGTAACAGTCTTCGACGAGTACTACTATCGAGCATATCAGGCGCTGGAGTTACATCGTTCAGAATAGAAGGTGCTAGCCACGAGTTTACAACATTAGATGGCGTAAAAGAAGATGTTGTAGACATCATGCTAAATCTTAAAGGACTTAGATTTAAAGTATTTTCTGAAGAACCACAAACCCTTCGAATTGTTAAAAAAGGGATAGGCAAAGTTGCTGCAGCTGACATTGAAAAGCATGCCGACGTAGAAGTCGTAAATAAAGACCAAGTAATCGCGACCATCGATGATCCAAAAGGATCGATTGTTATGGATCTAGTAGTCGAAGCAGGACGAGGCTACCGGCCTATCGAAGAATCAACTGACCGCAAAGCTTCAGACATGATCGCCCTAGATACTGCATTTAGCCCAGTGACTAGAGTACGATATAGAGTTGAACATACTCGTGTTGGTCAGATTACAGACTTGGACAAATTGATAATTACAGTAGAAACTGACACAACAATTACACCTAGGGATGCTTTTGAAGAAGCTTCAGCGATTTTGGTTAATCAATATACCGCTCTTGCTGGTCAAACTACAGTAGTGGCTGCAGCCCCAATCGGATCAGAAACCGAAACAGGCATTGGCGCAGAAGAACCAACTGAGCTTATGACACCAATAGAGGATCTAAACTTGAGCGCACGAACAAGTAATGCACTTGTAAACAACGATATTCATACACTGAAAGACTTGTTTAGCTTGAGTGACGCCGAGCTACGAGACCTAAAAGGTTTTGGCGCAAAAGCACTAGACGAAGTTAAAGACAAAATGGCGGAGATGGAGATCTAGCATGCATCGTCACGGATATAAAGGTCGGAAGTTCCATAGAGAAAAAGATCAAAGAAACGCTTTGCTTCGTTCTTTATGCATTGCTTTGATAGAAAATGGAAAAATTGAAACTACTCACCAGAAAGCTAAAGAACTTTCGCCGTATGTGGAGAAATTAATTACAAAGGCTAAGAAGAATAACCTTACAAATAGACGTCAAATAATTGACACACTTTCATCTGTAAGTGCTGGACATAAACTTGTAGACGAACTAGGTCCTAAATTACAGAATCGAAACAGTGGATATACCCGAGTAGAAAAAACTACACTTCGACGTGGCGATAATGCACAACTATCAACAATTTCAATAATCTTTGATGAGAAGAAGGCAGATACGAAAACTAAAGCAGAGAAATCTGATACTACTACGAAGAAGGATAAGAAATAATGAAGACTTACAGCGCAAAACCATCAGAAGTTACTAGACAATGGTACGTCATAGACGCATCTACAGCTCCACTAGGACGAATGGCTACTACTATCGCAACCAAGCTTATGGGTAAGGATAAGCCTATGTTTACGGCTCATATTGACTGTGGTGACTACGTTGTTGTTGCAAACAGCGATAAACTAGTTGTTACAGGTACAAAGAAAGAATCGAAAGATTATTACCGACACTCACAGTACCCAGGTGGAATCAAGAAACGTACGCTTCAAGAACAAATGGATTTGGATTCAGCAAAAGTTATTGAAGATGCAGTTTATGGCATGTTACCTACAAATAAACTACGAAATGAGCGAATGAAACGACTTAAGGTATATAAAGCAGAGCACAAGAATGAGGCTCAAAAACCGGTGGAGTTAGAGGTTAGAGTATAATGAAGAATTATTATTACGGTTTAGGACGACGAAAACGATCAAGCGCTCGGGTTAGAATATTCAAAGGAACTGGAAAATTCACTGTTAACGATAAAACCGCCGAGGAATACTTTGCAGATTCAAAATTGTATCTGAATGAATTAACCAAACCTTTCACAACTGTAGATATGGTTGGAAAGTTCGATGTTAGCGTTAAGGTCATTGGCGGTGGACACTCTGGTCAGATTGATGCAATTCAACTTGGAACAGCAAAAGCATTGGCTGTAATGGACGAGACTTTGCGCGCTACGTTGCGTCGAGCTGAACTGCTTGGACGAGATCCGAGAAAGAAAGAACGTAAGAAATACGGTCTTAAGGGTGCACGTAAACAACGTCAGTTCACCAAGAGATAGTATTTCAGTTGTTGACAAACGATCGCTTATAAGTTATTCTATGTCAGTTATGAAATTAATCAACAGACAAAATTACTGGTCTACAACCTCACACACGTGGCGGATGTATTCCTAGTTAACTAAAATTGAACAGAAAGATGACCGCCACTAGGCGGTTTTTTAATTGAAAGAAATATATATGATTGTCGCCGGATAAGGTTTCAATCGCACAGAATAACATTTAAATAAGGATAAAAATAATGACTCAAATTATAATAATTGGTGGCATGGGACCACAAGCTAGCCTTTCACTACACGATAGGTTAATTAAACGCGCATCAATGAAAGGAGCCGTTAATGGAAATGATTTTCCATTAATTATACATTTTTCTTTACCAATTGATGATTTCATTAGCAATTCAGAGAAAATTAGTGCTGCAATCGCTATGATAAATCAACAGTTAGAAAAAGTATTAAATGATGACAGTAAAATCATCCTTGCTTGTAATACGGCCCATTTACTATTGGATAGATTAAATATAAGAAAAGATCAAATTATTTCACTGATAGGAACTACTTCAAAGTCAAAAACACTAACATCGGCGTCGACTGTGGGTTTACTAGCATCGCCTACTACGATTAGGGAAAATCTATATTCAGTAAAGCTTCACAATAAGAAAGTAATCACTTTATCAAAGACCGAGCAAGCGATAACAGAAACAGTTATAAGAAATATAATTTCAGGAAAGCAAATAGATGACGATGTTGTTATTGATCAAATACAAAAATTGTTTCAAATGGGTGCTGATGCTGTAATACTAGGATGCACAGAACTTTCAATGCTAAATGCAGATAGAAGACAAAACTTGAATATAATTGATCCTGTCGAAGAAACAATAAAAATGGCATTCGAGCAGGATGATAAGATATAATAAGGAGAAGATATGAAAGATGTGATATTAACAGGACTCAGAACAAACAATAATTTGACTCTAGGTAACTATCTAGGGGCTATTTTACCTATGGTAAGACTTCAGAATAAATATAAAAATAGTATGCAGATAAATATGTTTATCCCTGATTTGCACAGCTTTACAACACCAATCGATCATAATGCATTGTATGACCAGTCTATTAACGCAGTGCGTATGTTTATGGCAGCAGGACTCGATGTAAACGATGATTCTACACATGTTTATAGGCAATCGAGAATTACCGGCCATTCAGAGCTCGCGATAATCTTAGCCAACTTCACATATATGGGAGAACTCAAACGGCAAGCTCAATATAAAGAAAAATCTAGTAATGGTGAGAATATCAGCGTTGGATTATTTGCCTATCCAGTTTTGATGGCCGCAGATATTTTGTTGTACGGTGCAAAATACGTCCCCGTCGGCGCTGACCAAACTCAACATGTAGAACTAGCGCGGGATATCGCTATTCGATTTAACAATAAATTTGGTGATATTTTTACACTCCCAGAACCAGAAGCAAAGCAAATTGAGTTTGCTGGTCAACAAGAACGTATGAGGATCAGAGATTTAATTGACCCAAACAAGAAGATGAGCAAATCAGATCAGTCAGGCAAAGGTGTAGTATATTTGAGCGATGACCCAAAAGTAGCAGAAAAGAAGATTATGGGAGCGACAACTGATTCAGTCGGTAAGGTTCACTATGACGCAGGTAATCAACCAGGTATCTCTAATTTACTAACAATCTTGGCTGCCCTTAGAGGCATTGATATCGATAAAGTTGTGGCTGAGTTTGAAGGAACTACAAACTACGGAGACTTCAAACAGATTGTGGCCGACGAAGTTGCAGCTTTTTTGACTGATTTTCAAAACAAAACGAAGTCAATATCAGAGAGCGATGTAGAAAACGCTTTAGAAAAATCAGAAACAATTCTTGAAAAGCAGGTTCGAAAACTAGTATCAGAGGTTCAGGTAGCAGTTGGCCTACGAAAATGAATTATGTAGTTTCGGATCAGACAGGCAGATTAGATAAATTCATCCACGAGAAACTTCCAAGTTTGAGTAGGAGTTTTGCAACAAAACTTTGTGATGATAACAAAGTACGAGTAAATGACGAACTGTCCAATGCGAAATATAAAATCAAACAAGCTGACAAAGTAACAATTGACTTTGATATTAAACTATTAGATTCAGTACCAAAAATTTCACTTCCAGTAATATTTGAAGACGATAATGTTATTGTGATAGACAAACCGGAAGGAATTCTAACTCACTCAAAAGGTCAGATGAACCTAGAACCAACTGTTGCATCGTTCATAGCAAACAGAATTAGTATTAAAGAAGGTTCAGTTAATCCAAGAGCAGGAATAGTTCATAGACTTGACCGAGCTACTTCCGGAGTAATTATTTGTGCTAAAACGTTACAGGCCCAAGAGTGGCTTAAAAAGCAGTTTGCAAATAGATATGTAAAAAAGACTTACGTAGCAGTAGTAGAAGGTCGCATGGAGCCACAAGAGGCGTTGATTGATATGCCAATTGGTCGTGATCCAAAGAATCCCAAGAAATTCAAAGTCAACAAAAATGGTAAAACAGCTCAAACTTACTATAAAGTCTTGGATTTTAATTCCAAATATTCAAAAGTATTATTAAAGCCGACAACTGGTAGGACACACCAACTGAGAGTTCACTTATTTAATCAAGGACACCCTTTAATTGGCGACAAATTGTATGGTGGGAAAGATAATGAGCGAATGCTTTTACACGCGTGGAAACTCGAAGTGACATTGCCTAACAATATCAAGAAGGTATTTGAAGCCAAATTGCCTAAAGGATTTACAGTTGATCTTAAATAAAACAAACGAAATTCAAATTTCAAAAATAATATTAAATCCACCTAATGCACTGCTCATTTCAGGAGTAAAGGGTATGGGCAAAAAATATGTTGCCCAAGAGATAGCCAGACGATTATTGAAATCAGACAGGGTCAAAGACTATAGAATTTTCGTTCTTTCGCCTACAAAAAGTTCAATAGGTGTGGAAAATGTTAGGGAATTCTTACAACAACTGAGACTAAAGAATTCAGATTCGGGAGTTAATAGGGTTATGATTATCGAGGAAGCTGAAAAATTGACAGTGGAGGCACAGAATGCTCTACTAAAATCCATGGAAGAGCCACCCAAAGGAACAGTTTTCTTATTAACATCAAATTCGTCAAAGATGTTGTTGCCAACAATAATTTCTAGATCTCAGGAGATACACCTACAAAGATTATCCAACTCCCAAATTGGCAAGGTTATAGGAGCAGATCCAATCGATAGAAACGTTATACTTGCAGATGGCAGACCAGGTTTTGCATCAATGTCTGTAAATGGAATGGGTGATGATCTAGAAAAAAGTATATTGTTAGCAAAAAATTATACAGCGATGAAACTGGAAGATCGATCTATATTAATTGCGAATATAAAGAATCGTGAGGATGCTCTTGAACTAATTGAGGGAATGATGATAATTGCTCCTGCAGCTTTAAAGAATTCCATAAAAAATGGCTTAATAGTTAAAGCGAAATTGTGGCACAAACTAGCCCAAGCATCTTTTACTGCCAAAACATCGATAGAATCTTCAAATAACTTAAAATTGTCATTACTAAAATTCTTGAGCGATTCTAGTGTTTAACTGATGGTATAATAGAAACATGTACGAATTAGGAATTTTACTAATATTTAGTGTTCTAGCTTTCCGAACTGCAGAAGTAAAGGATGAAGATTTATCACCTCTGCCGAGAAAAGTAAGCGATAAACTAGGTAATTTATGGAACATCGCACATCAGGGCATGAGAGATAATCGTTTTCTACGTGCAGAAAAGGCATTGCTGACAATATTAAAGATTGATCAAAAAAATGCTGCTGCATACAACCGGCTCGGAATTCTTTATGCAAAACAAAAGGAGTACAAAGATGCTATTGATTGTTTCGAAATTGCTACAACCATCGAATCCAGTCCCTCAAGCCTGCACAACCTAGGATTAATCTATTACGAAACCGAAAACTATGACAAAGCTGCTACGGCTTTTGAACAAGCTCTCAAGCTCGAGGACGGACTTGCAGCAAGACACATTGCTTATGCGAAAGTTCAAGAAAAATTAGGTAATCAAAAAGCTCTTTTCCGGGAGCTAGAACTTGCAGTTGAGCTAGAACCATCAAAAGAAAGCTTTTCGCTATTGGCTAAAGCATATGAATCACATGATAAACATGACGAATTAGAAGCTCTCAAAAAACGACTTGGCAGTATTAAACTCATCAACAAGAATCAACCAAACCGTGTAAAACGTCCGAAAAGAAGAGTTGTAATTTAAAAACTCCCCAGTTAAAAACTCCCTAAGGGGAGCATAAATATTTCGTTTGGAGCCGACGATGAGGATTGAACTCATGACCTCACCCTTACCATGGGTGCGCTCTACCACTGAGCTACGACGGCATAGGGTTTGATTATTGATAATGGTGCAGCGTTCTTGTCGAAGTCAGAACCCTGCTCTCAAACTATACTACAGTCTAGCAGTATATTAATCAAATTAAACAACAGGGGTAGCAAAACCATACCCGTGGTGCGTCCTATATAGTTTTGTGATCAAAATAACTAGGGGGGGTGTTAATTCAGCAATTATCAACTACCCATATGTTGCACTACTAGAAATTCTTAATATTTTTTATATGGTTGACTATAAACTAGTTAGGTTCTGGACCGTATTTGTTATCCTCTTTATCACCAGCGAAAAGCAGTAGTAC
>JALYPT010000035.1 GCA_030856205.1 bacterium
GTATGATGCTTGCTATGTGTATATATGTGCACTAAATCATGCACCTAGGTAGGGTCTGCCTAGGGTGAATGTGCCTCAATTCACTCATAATCGCCATTTAACCTGAAATGCCCATTTCAGGCTTATCCATAGTTACCATTAGATACCGCTAAATTGGACTAATTTGCCCATTAATGGAGAATGGTTTATACATAAACCATCTATCCAAATAAATATACGTGTTGGAAAACTACTCGTTACAACAACTATACCACATATATCAATCAAATTAAGGCACAAATGACAGCAATATACTACCCCAAGCTTCTCCGCCTCACCTACTGGACCACCAAAGAAAACAGTAACTACCAGGTCCGCTTAGATAACGTCACCCTAGCCCAAGCTAGGCTAATCCTGAAAGAAAGCATGATCCGCACTGAACTAGTGCAGGACCTTGAAATATTCTCTTGACAACGACTGCATGAAGAGGTACATTGGGCTTGGGGATTCCCCCACAAGGAGAGAAAAATGAAAAGCCGGAACGTAGAAAAAACCCTCGCATCCATATGCCTGCTGGGCCCCATCCGAGACAGCGAAGAAGAGGCGGACATGCATCTAGGCGCTGCTCGCAAGTATGGGAGTGCGTGGAATTGGGATGCAGCTGAGAGGGCGCTAGACCGTGCATATCGGGCGTTGGGAGGAAAGAACCCAGGGACTGGGTATGACTGGCACGCGGGGATTCACCCCCTCCAAAGGGCCATTGCGCAAGAGCGTGCAGAAATAATGGACCTCTAAATCTGCGTAAATTCGGGCAAAAACCACAAAAGGAGTAGAAAAATGAGTAACACAACCAGCAAAGCCCTCGAAATGGACGTAATCGCATTGTGTTGCGCGAAGGACTGGGCTAGAGAGCTGGTCAAATACGGAGACCTGCGGTATTTTGTCGCTCAGGCCATCCAAGAGAACCCAGCTGAGTCCGATGAAATAGAGATCGTCAAGATTGTGCGTGATATGGTCAAAGCTGCCGAAACTGAATATTCCGCTGAAAAAACCAATAATGCCAGCTAAACCAATCCCAAAGATATTAGGAGAAACCTACTATTTACCCATACGAAACGTACCCGGAGAGGTCCTGATAGGACTAGAGGCGATAGCAAGGGCCGAAGGAAGGTCCGTAGAATCACAGGCCCGCAAGCTCCTACAGGACGCAGTTAAGCGAAAACTTAAAAACCTCTAAACCGCGATAACTAATAGGGAGCCTAACAAGCTCCCTTTTTCACGTCCATAATTGATCCACTCTCCCAGATAAAAATATGCATCACTCCATCACTCAATCCCTCTTGCATTCAGGAGAGAACCACGCTATAATAGAGATACGCAATCGGCATAAGCCGGGAAGGACCAAATGAAAACATTCAAACTCATAAAGACCAGCAAAGGATACCTAGTCGTATCCGTCTCCAACGGGAACGCAATATGTCACGAATACCCAACCTATCCCGCTAACGTGATCAACGTCCTAATCAACATAGGCTATAAGGAGAAAGTCTAATGGAAACCAAGGCCAACCTAATCGCCCATGCTGCACTATCCTGCACCTTCGTCGCCCTGGTGCTGCTCTTCATCGGATGCAATCCCACTGAAGCAAAACAAGAGCATATCACCACCGATCATCCTACTGCATGCATTGAATCCTACCCCGTAGTGCCGGACACAATTGTAAAAGGGCTGGAAAAATGGCCCCTCAAGGTCGGCAACGGCCCCCGTAACCGTTGCAGTATATCCACTGCCTGGGGTCCCGACAGTGAAGGGATAGACTGCACTAGCAAAAGCGGGGATACAACCTGGATCGTAATGGACTACTGCCCGGCAACCAAGCAAGCATTGTCCCAATTGGGAGGGAACTAATGATCATGCCAACCAACAAAAAAAAACTAAGGTACACAAACAAGGCTACGCGTCACGCAAGGGGGATCGACAACGTATTAAAGTCAAGGATGCAACTAGAAAGGGCTCACTGGACACAAACCTGCTCACTTGAAACTATTCGCCACTATGCTCTAACCCTAAATAATGGCAAGGTAATCTATCCATCCCAAGGTGACGTTTATAACATGGTCACTAAGCCCAATAAAGACGCGGTTGCCGCGCTTAATCCGGCATCCAATTACGTGAAATCTTTAGGCCCAAAATGGCACAAGGATCGCGCCAGGGTTGTATTGTCCCAATTGGGAGGGAACTAATGAAATACATAATCGAAAGAAACGGCCACTATTTTACAGGAGCATGGAGCAAGGAAATCAAGTGCTCAGATTCCAACGGCATGTACTACCGGAAAGAATACGCTCCCCAATGGTCAAAAAATCGTTCCGATGCCATGGAATACGCAACGTTTGCATGGGCTGAGGCAGATTGCATAGGCGCAATAGGAATCACCAACCCTGATTACATGGATTTCATAAAGGACCTCGCGTAATGAAATTCAAACTGGAAATCAAAATGGACAATGCGGCATTTGAGGGATTCAACGGAAACCAGCTGGCCTATATCCTTGAACGCCTAGCAAGGAAATTAGACGGTTACGATTTTGCCGATGGGGAAGGCTCAACCTTGCTTGACACCAATGGAAACACTGTAGGCGGATGGGAGGTGACGAAATGAGTATTCATGTTTCAAAAGATCAAGACGTATTTACCCTGGACGAACAACTGGCCCATGATTTGGATTATGTCACATGCTCGGTAAAATTAATCCGAGCGGCACCTGATTTGCTGGAAGCGGCAAAGCGTCTAGAGAGCGCCTTGCAAGCGTATTCCGATTTTAACTGCGGGATTGTAACCCGCAAAAGAAAATCGGATCATGCCATGGAAATCTTGGCAGGACGTGATAGCCTCTCTAGGGCAATAGCGAAGGCCGAAGGGGTGAAGTGATGGAAATCAATTCGCTATTCAGCTTCCGTCAAGTTTACCGTAATCGTTGGAACTACTTCGGTGGATACACTCATTGCTTCATTATGGGTGACGGCGAAGAAATGTGTATCCCTTGCGTTGAGGGCCAGCTAAGGAATTTAATTTCCGCTTTTTCAGAAGGGGCGGATCTCGCATGGAAGCCGGTGGGATACGAGGCAATAGAAGATCATGATCATGAAGAAAACGTTTACTGCTCCCAATGTCACAAGGTGCTTTTTGACGCGGCGGAAGGGCTGGAATAATGACTACCAAAATCCATCCACTAGGACAAGCTCACCTTGACGCTATGAAAGCCTTATCGGATGCATACGATACTTACATATCACGAATCAAAGAGCAATTCGGCCCCTATGCAAACGCGTATACCCAACCTGACAAGACCCTGAACCAAGCATCCGTAACTTCATACCGTGCCTTTCTGAAAACCCAAGACGAATACGTAGAAACGCTGGCCGCTATGCGGAGAGCTAACGTTACCGTTCACCCCATTTAGAAACAAAGGTATTACAATGAGAACCAAATGCTATAACGTTTACAAATTTGCGGAACTATCGGACAAAGGCAAGGAAAATGCCATCTCAAATTTAAGGGATATAAATGTTAAACATGAGTGGTGGGATGCCACCTATGCAGATGCCCAGAACATAGGCATCAAGATTACCTCTTTTTCAAACTACCTCTCCTGTGAGGGAAAGTTTTTATCAGGGGCCTTAGAAACTGCTCACAAGATCGAAAAAGAGCACGGGGCCGATTGCGAGACTTTCAAAACTACCAAAGAGTTTTTGGCGGAACGGGATGAAATAGTAGATACCGCTCCAAA
>JALYPT010000036.1 GCA_030856205.1 bacterium
GTATGATGCTTGCTATGTGTATATATGTGCACTAAATCATGCACCTAGGTAGGGTCTGCCTAGGGTGAATGTGCCTCAATTCACTCATAATCGCCATTTAACCTGAAATGCCCATTTCAGGCTTATCAGATAAACCTCGAAATTGGACTAATTTGCCCAGTAATGGAGAATGGTTTATGCATAAACCATCTATCCAAATAAATAGACGTGAATGAAAACTATACACAACATACACAACAAATCCACAACACCATACATCACAACGACTTACATCGATAGTTTATGTATAAACTAAAGGACAAATGACAGCAATATACTACCCCAAGCTCCTCCGTCTCACCTACTGGACCACCAAAGACAACAACAACTATCAAGCCCATGTGGATAACGTCACCATGGCACAAGCTAGGCTAATCCTGAAAGAAAGCATGATCCGCACTGAGCTAGTGCAGGACCTCGAAATATTCGCTTGACAATGACTGCATGAAGAGGTACATTGGTCTTGGGGATTCACCCCCAAGGAGAGCAGAAAATGAGCCGAAACGTAGAAAAGACCCTCGCATCCATATACCTGCTGGGCCCCATCCGAAACAGCGAGGAAGAAGCGGACATGCATCTAGGCGCTGCTCGCAAGTATGGGCGTGCGTGGAATTGGGATGCAGCTGAGAGGGCGCTAGACCGTGCATATCAGGTGCTGGGGGGACAGAACCCAGGGACTGGGTATGACTGGCACGCGGGGATTCACCCCCTCCAAAGGGCCATTGCGCAAGAGCGTGAAGAAATAATGGACCTCTAAATCTACGTAAATTCTGGCAAAAACCACAAAAGGAGCAGAAAAATGAACAACGCAGACAAAAACCTCGGTCTTATCATCCTCGACAATGGCGGTGGAATCACCCTTCATATGGGAGAATTTGCCCACTATTATGACGGCGCGGACCAAGCGGCACTGGACATCACGACCTGGCTAGATGATGCCGATACATCTGATTACGAGGGACACGAGGAGGATGCAACCGAGGAGCCCTCCGACGAGGATGTTCGCAGGGGAGGGTATTTGGTTATCCGCCTTGATCGCGACATGGATACCGTGGCATCCCTGAGCGCGGAAATCGCCAAAAAAGCGGAACAATGGGCCAATGGGGAGCAGTTGGCAAAAGCCCTGCTTTTCGCCGTGCCTAGCCCCTGATAATTCACCAAAACCACAAAAGGAGCATAATGCCAGCTAAACCAATCCCCAAGATACTAGGAGAAACCTACTATCTACCCCTGAGAAACGTACCTGGAGAGGTCCTAATCGGCCTAGAGGCGATAGCCAGGGCTGAAGGAAGGTCCGTAGAATCACAAGCCCGCAAGCTCCTACAGGATGGAGTTAAGAGAAAACTTAAAAACCTCTAAACACCGCGATAACTAATAGGGAGCCTAACAAGCTCCCTTTTTCACGTCCATAATTGATCCACTCTCCCAGATAAAAATATACATCACTCCATCACTCAATCCCTCTTGCATTCAGGAGAGAACCACGCTATAATAGAGATACGCAATCGGCATAAGCCGGGAAGGACCAAAATGAAAACATTCAAACTCATAAAGACCAGCAAAGGATACCTCGTCGTATCCGTCTCCAACGGGAACGCAATATGTCACGAATACCCAACCTATCCCGCTAACGTGATCAACGTCCTAATCAACATCGGCTATAAGGAGAAAATCTAATGGAAACCAAGGCCAAACATACGCCGGGACCATGGATTATTGATTCTGGCGAAACCGACGAATACGTAATAAGAGAGCCAAGAGGGGAAGCGGTAGCGGTAATCTGTGATTCTGTTTTGGGGGAAGACGACCCGAACGCCCGACTTATCGCTGCAGCACCTGAATTGCTGGAAGCGGCCAAGTATCTCCAAGCTGCCTTGGAAGCGTATTCCGATTTTAACTGCGGGATTGTAACCCGCAAAAGAAAATCGGATCATGCCATGGAAATCTTAGCAGGACGTGATAGCCTCTCTAGGGCAATAGCGAAGGCCGAAGGGGTGAAGTGATGGAAATCAATTCGCT
Organism: bacterium; assembly: GCA_030856205.1. GTDB lineage: Bacteria > Patescibacteriota > Saccharimonadia > Saccharimonadales > JAGQNJ01 > JALYPT01. The sequence goes on from JALYPT010000036.1 coordinate 2,059, forward strand.
ATTCAGCTTCCGTCAAGTTTACCGTAATCGTTGGAACTACTTCGGGGGATACACTCCTTGCTTCATTATGGGTGACGGCGAAGAAATGTGTATCCCTTGCGTTGAGGGCCAGCTAAGGAATTTAATTTCCGCTTTTTCAGAAGGGGCGGATCTCGCGTGGAAGCCGGTGGGCTACGAGGCAATAGAAGATCATGATCATGAAGAAAACGTTTATTGCTCCCAATGTAACAAGGTGCTTTTTGACGCGGGGGAGGGGCTGGAATAATGAAAACCAACGTTCGAGTTATCCATCCCATTCAAAAATTTGAAAATAACGAACACTTGAATTTTTCTCTAACTGTTTGGGAAACCGAAAATGGCCAGCGTTATTCCGTTGACGATGAATGGATATCAGATCATCCCCTTTATTACGGCAAAGATTATAAGGACGGAAAACAAATAGGTTGGGACAACCCAGAATATTTCCCGCTTGATTTTGTTGATTGGGCGAATAAAGAAATTTTGAACCTAGAAAACGTTTAAAAATAAAGGTGTTACAATGAAAACCAAATGCTATAACGTTTACAAATTTGCGGAACTATCGGACAAAGGCAAGGAAAATGCCATCTCAAATTTAAGGGATATAAATGTTGGGCATGGATGGTTGGATATCACGTTCGAAGATGCCAAGAACATAGGTATCAAGATTACCTCTTATTCAAACTACCTCTCCTGCGAGGGAGAGTTTTTATCAGGGGCCTTAGAAACTGCTCACAAGATCGAAAAAGAGCACGGGGCCGATTGCGAGACTTTCAAAACTACCAAAGAGTTTTTGGCGGAACGGGATGAAATAGTAGATACCGCTCCAAA
>JALYPT010000016.1 GCA_030856205.1 bacterium
GCTGTCTCAACACTAGAGCTTACTTTTGGTGCAACTTTTTGCTCTGAAACTACTGGTGCTTCTATCTTTGATGCTTCAGGAACGACTTCTTCTACTTCGTTTTGAATTCGTGGCTGTTCTTCTAGTAAACTAGTTTGCTCATCTGGCATGTCATCGATTGACACCAATCCAAGCTCTAGTTGATCGTCGAATGATAGATACATAAATGCTAGCTTCTTGAAGATGTAATCTACGATTGAACTAGCTGTTCGAATCTTCGTGTCGTCGGTTATGCCTGATGGTGCAAAGGCCATGTGGACCAAGCCTTTTGCGTAAGTCTTTAGCGGTACGCCGTGTTGCAAACCGTAGCTGATTGATCGTCCGAATGAGTCCATTAGACCGCTAAGTGTTGAGCCGACTTTGGCGATAGATATGAAGACTTCACCAGGGGTGCCATCTTCGTATTCACCAACTGTGAAATAGCCGTGTACTCCCGCAACTGTGAATGAAACTGTCTTGCTTGATCGAACTCTTGGCATTAGTCGCCGAGTATTTCCCTTGAACACAATTTTGTCTTCAACAGAGGCAGCTGGTGCTTGAGCAGTTGCAACTGGGGCAGGTTTTTCTTCCATTTCATTGCTGGCGTTTGCGCCCTTTTTTGCCATGGCAAGCGGCTGTCCAACTTTACAGTTGTCCCTATAAATCGCTACAGCTTTTAGGCCTAGCTTCCATGAAAGCATGTGTAGTTCTTCGATGTCTGCAACCGTTGCTTCCTCTGGCATGTTCACTGTTTTGCTGATTGCTCCAGATAGGAACGGTTGAACCGCGCCCATCATTCGCACGTGACCCTCGTAGTGAATTGGGTTGTCGCCCATTGAGCAAGCAAATACTGCTTTGTGCTCTTGCTTGAGGTGAGGCGCATCCAAGATGGTTTTTTCTGTGTCTATGTACTTAACGATGTCTTCAACCTGCGTCTTGTTGTAACCAAGAGACGAAAGAGCTCGAGGCACTGTTTGGTTGACGATGTTCATCGATCCGCCGCCAACAAGCTTCTTGTACTTAACCAAGCCTAGATCTGGCTCGATTCCGGTTGTATCGCAGTCCATCATAAGCCCGATAGTTCCGGTTGGAGCCAATACTGAAGCTTGTGAGTTTCTAACACCGAACATTTGTGAACCCTCTACCGCTTCGTCCCAAGCTTGAGCGGCTGCGCTTAGTAGCTCTTCGCTGACCAGGCTCGCATCAATCTTTGAAACTTCTTCACGGTGCATTCGTATGACATTTAGCATGCCGTCTCGGTCTTTGTGGAAGCCGCTAAACGGTCCAACTCTCTCTGCAATCTTGGCGCTGGTTGCATATGCGCGACCAGTCATAAGAGCTGTGATAGAAGCTGCTAGTGCTCGTCCTTCTGCAGAGTCATATGGCAAACCTTTGGCCATTAATAGTGCTCCTAAGTTTGCATAGCCAAGTCCAAGCTCGCGATAAGCCTTTGCATTCTTGGTAATTTTTTCTGTTGGGTACTCAGAATAGCCAACCAAAATTTCTTGTGCTGTAAATATTACATCAACTGTATGTTGGAAAGCTTCAATGTCGAATGATCCATCGTCATTTAAATACTTCAGCAAGTTAATCGATGCCAAGTTACATGCGGAGTTATCCAAATGCATGTATTCAGAACAGGGGTTAGATCCGTTAATTCGGCCTTCGTTTGGCGTTGTGTGCCATTTGTTGATAACCGTATCAAACTGCAGTCCTGGGTCGGCACATTCCCATGCTGCCTCGGCGATTTGTCGCCAAAGCTCCCTAGCCTTAATCGTCTGATAAACTTTTCCGTTGGCTGCGCCCCGTAGTTCATAGTCTTCATTATTTTCAACTGCTTGCATGAACTCATCGTCTACACGAACGGAGTTATTAGCGTTTTGATATTGAACCGAGTAGCTGTCTTTGCCGTCTAAATCCATGTCAAAACCGGCCGCTTGCAGAACTCTGGCTTTTCGCTCTTCTCGAGCTTTACACCAGATAAACTCTTCCACATCAGGGTGATTAGAGTTTAGAATTACCATCTTGGCAGCTCTTCGAGTTTTACCACCACTTTTGATTGCACCGGCAGATGCGTCTGCGCCTCTCATGAAACTCAATGGTCCACTGGCTGTTCCAGCTGACTTGCCCAAAGGTTCTTTTGATGAACGAATTTGTGACAAGTTCACACCGGAGCCCGAACCGCCCTTAAAGATCATTCCTTCTTCTGTATACCAGTTCAAAATGGCTGGCATTGTGTCTTCAACGCCTAGAATAAAACAAGCGCTGGCTTGTTGCGCGCGGTCGTCTGCACCGATGTTAAACCAGACTGGCGAGTTGAATGCCGCTCGTTGTGTAGCCAAAATATATTTGAGTTCTTCCTTGAAATCAGTTGCCTCTTCACCTGAAACAAAATACTCGTTTTGCAATCCGTACTCTGTTACCGTGTCGGCCACTCGGTTGATCAAGGTCTTAAGCGATGATTCTCGACTATCTGTTCCTGGAGTTCCGGTAAAGTATTTTTGGGCAACAATATTGATTGAATTAAGTGACCAGTCATCTGGAAACTCGACTCCTTTTTGCTCAAAAACAGGCACGCCCGAAGCTGGATTAATAATTGCTGAGTCACGTTTGACCCAGTTTAGTTGATCGTACCCTTTGGTTCCCGGCTTTGTAAAGTGCCTCTGAACACGGAGATTTGTTGTTTGTCCCATTATACCCCTCACTTAAATTGTTATTTTAATGTTTTTGTTTAGAGCTGATCACCTCACACGTGACTCGTCTCCCCGGGAGTCTCTTGACCTGCGGTCAGAAAGATCCCTGGGGAATGGCCAATCCCCTAATTTTTATTGGCCTTTTTCGATAATTTTTTGTTTCGAATTTGAGCTAACTCTCTCTCAAATCCAGCGATATTACTAAACCGCTTATACACACTTGCAAATCTAACATACGCCACTTCGTCTAATTCTGCAAGATACTCCATTACGAATTCACCAATTTTTGATGAACTGATTTCGTCTTCTTCAGAGTTATACAAACGTTGTTCAATGTCAGAAACGAGTTTATCGATCTGGATTCCGGTTATTTTGGTCTTCTCGCAAGCTCGGAATAATCCACTAGCTAGCTTTTCACGACTAAACAACTCTCTGGATCCGTTGTTTTTGATTACTACCAACTGTGGTCGTTCGACTCTTTCGTAAGTAGTAAACCGGGTGTTGCACTCAGAACATTCTCTTCGGCGTCTAATCGCCTCGCCTGATGCCACATCCCTGCTCTCGATAACTTTCGTATCCGATGCGTTACATTGTATGCATCTCATTTCGCCTCCTTAATCTCAATGTACGGACTCATACGGTGTACGTGTCACCATATATAGCGTCATTGTCATCAAGTATACCTCCAGCAGTAGCGCTTTGCAAGGCTTTTTTTGATGTAATTTTTAACACAAACACTTTGATTCGCCCCTGTTATTTTTTAATTCTCTTCTTGATTATCGTCGTCTTTGTCTCGTCGCCACTTAATTCGTCTGAGGAATGATGGCTTTTCTAGCTCGTTATCATCATTCGACGCGGGCAAATGATCTTCATCCAGCTTGTCATCATCGTCCAAAGTCCAGATATTTGGAGTTTTCTTTTCGTCTAAGAATTCTTTTTCATTTTCTTCCCTGTGGCTAGCGACTGAATCTCCATTAAAAAGGTTCATGTCAATATCTTTCATATCTTTTTCATCAACCGTTGGTCTAACTAACTCTTCTTTTGGCTTTTCGGCGGCTTCAACTGTTGTAGGAGTTACATCATTAATAAATTGTGGGGTCTCTTTTTTAACATTTCGAGTGTTGAAATATGTGTCTTCAAATCCTGTAGCAACTACCGTAATGATGATTTCACCAGATAGATCAGGGTTTATGGTTGCACCGAAGATAATATTGGCGTCATTATCGGCGGCATTGGTAATTGTCTCTGCAGCGGTGTTAATTTCGTGCATGCTCATGTCGTGACCACCGATGACGTTGAACAAGATTCCTCTTGCTCCATCGATAGAAATCTCTAGTAGCGGTGACTCAATTGCCTGTTGTGCGGCAGAAACTGCACGATCATCACCAGAGGCGCGTCCGATTCCCATTAACGCTGAGCCAGCGTTGCTCATTACCGTTTTAACATCGGCAAAGTCGAGGTTGATCAAGCCATGAACAGTGATAAGATCGGATATTCCCTGCACTCCCTGCCGCAACACATCATCCGCTACTTTAAATGCTTCCAAAATTGGTGTCTGTTTGTCGATGGTTTGTAGCATTCGATCGTTCGGAATAATAATCAGGGTGTCGACGCTTTCCTTCAAGCCATCAATTGCGCCTTCAGCATTTCGTCGTCTTTTGTCGCCTTCAAATGCAAATGGTTTTGTTGCAAATCCTACAACAAGCGCTCCCTCTTCTTTTGCAACTCGAGCCACAACTGGGCCAGCTCCAGAGCCAGTTCCACCGCCAGCTCCAAGGGTTACAAAGATCATGTCAGATCCACGAACAATCTCACGAATTTCATCAATAGATTCTTCGGCTGCTTTCTTTCCAACGATCGGATCTGCGCCTGCGCCGAGCCCCCGAGTGGCTTCTTTACCGATGTGAACCTTACGGGTTGCAAGAGAATGATGCAGTGCTTGAGCATCGGTGTTAATGGCAACAAACTCAACGCCGTCAACGCCGGCCTCAACCATCCGATTAATTGCCGCGCCACCTGCTCCACCCACTCCAATAACCTTAATCGATGCGAATGTTTCAATTGCTGGTGCTACTTGCGGCATAAACCTCCTTACACTTTCTGTATTCAGGAGTATACCCCAAGTATTTCGAACTAGCAAATATTGCTGAACTATTTTTTTGCTGTGTATAAAAAACGCTGAGTAAATTTAGTGTTTTTTGCTACCGCTAAGCTTGTCCCAAATTGCACCCAGTGCACCAAATACTTGCTCATTTGCTTTGCTCATGCCGTGATGTTCGTGCTGAGGCTCAAGGTACATATCTAAAAGCATAAGTCCTACGGCTGCACTAAATCGACTGTCTTTTACTGTATCTAGTAAACCACCAATAGGTTGAAGATGACCTAGCCTGGCTGCAAGTTGCAGTTTCTCTCTGGCAAACTCATCGATTCCTGGGAGTTTAGACGTTCCACCAACCAGCACCACCCCGCCAGGCAGGCGTTGTGATTTGTTGATTTTCTTTAGTTCTTTATCGACTAGTTCGAATAACTCTTCCATTCTTGCTTCGATGATCATATTTATGTCTTCAACTTTGAAGTTATGAAATTCCTTACCATTTTTTGTTCGAACCGTCCCTGCAACCCGCTTTGGTGCCAAAGTTCCGTGCTCAATTTTTACCTTATCGGCGATATCGAGATCTGTTTTCAGTCCAATTGCTAGATCGTTCGTAATATTGATTCCGCCTATTGGAAGGACGCCCACAAACTGCACTTCACCATCCTCGATGACCGCAAGGTTCGTTGTGCCGGCACCAATATCAATCAAAAGCGTTCCAGCTTCTTTTTGCTCACGGGTCATAACTGCTTCCGCTGCTGCGAGGCTTGAAACTGTTCTGTTTGAAGCCCGCACTTGTGACTTTTCCAGAGTTGTCTCCATTGATTTCACATTGGGTGTTGCGGCAGTCACAATATGCGTATCAACCTCTAGTCGTACACCATGCATGCCAACAGGATCCTTGATGTTATCCTGGCCATCAACTCGGTAATTCTTGGCAAAAACCTGAATTATTTCTCGGTTTAAAGGCAAATTCACAATTGTTGCTGCTTCTTCAGAGCGCAGCCGATCTTCATTTCCAATCTGTCGATCCGTCGAACTAATCGCAATAACCCCTGTTGAGTTAATGCCTAAAACGTGAGAACCGTTAATATTTACAGTAGCGGAATGAATTTGAAATCCAGAAACACGTTCGGCCTCATGAACTGCTTGAGAGATTGAATCGGCAACATCGTCAATATGAGCAATCACCCCTTTTCGCATGCCCTTATTCTTAACTTCTGAATGGCTTACAATGGCGGGCTTACTAGGGTCGTTTGGATCCAATGTACCCACAACGCACTTTACAGTGTTGTTACCTATATCCAACCCAACGAAATGCGGGTTTTGGTGTTCACTCATGCAAGCATTATAACGCTTATGCAACTATTGGCAAAGAAGTTTAGTCTGGAAGTTCGGTTAGCACTTCTGCGCCATCGTTCGTTATCAAAATAGTTTGTTCAAAATGCGCCGATCTAAGGCCATCCGCAGTTTTTACAGTCCATCCATCATTCAAAAGTTCAACATCTTCGCCGCCAATTGTTGCCATAGGCTCAATTGCAATAGTCATTCCACTATGAAGCATCGGCCCCTGTCCAACCAGACCAAAATTTGGAATATTTGGCTCTTCGTGTAGCTGATGTCCGACACCGTGACCAACATAATCTCTAACGATGCCAAAACCTGCCCCGTCCAACACCTCTTGAACTGCTGCACCAATTGTTCCCGTCTTTACGCCATCAATTACAGCGTTTACTCCAGCATCTAGTGAGCGCCTTGTTGCTTTTAATAATTTTTCATCTTGCTTCGAGCCAACTCCGGCAATCATCGAGAACGCCGCATCTGTGATCATGCCTTTATATGTGACTCCAAAATCCATGCTAACTATATCGCCTTCACGAATAATGCGATCTTTGGACGGTATGCCGTGAACAACTTCTTCGTTTAGTGAGACACACAAGACACCTGGGAAACCTCCGTAGCCCTTGAAAGCTGGTTTGCCGCCGAGTTCTTTAAGGACTTTTTCAGCATGATCGTCTAGATCTTTTGTGCTCATGCCAACTTCTACAAATTCTTTCAAAGATGCGTGTACTTTGGCAAGCATTTTGCCACCTTCGCGCATGGCATCGATTTCGGCTGGTGTTTTTGGTCTTGTTTTCATTACTTTACTAAAGGTAAGATTGCACTCAAAACAGACCTGTGGATCTCTTCGACATCGCCTTCACCCTCTATATCCAAGACTGGTATTTTAGATTCTTTGAGGTGTTGTATTATTGGTTTCATCGAACTTTCATACCGAGTAAACCGTTGTTCTAGAGCTTCGTCTGTGTCATCCAGACGTCCTCGCTGGCGTAGTCGGTTCTTTACCTCGCCTCGAGTAGCTTTTATATTTATTACAGCTGTTACATCTAGTTGACCGTGCTTTGTTTGGTTTAAAAGCCAATCAACCTGGGCAGTTGTTCTTGGGAATCCGTCCATGACAAACTCTGCGTTCTTATCGACAACCGTAAAAATCTTTTGCACCAGCGCTATAATCTCGCCGTCTTCAAGCAGTTCCCCTCGAAGCATAGAAGCACGTCTTTCACCAGAGACCAACATGCGCAGGAACTCACCAGTCGACAGCCAAGGTAGCTTCAATTTATCTGCAAGCATTTTACCCTGAGTTGATTTACCTGATCCCGGAACACCGATGAAAATAATCATTAGCTTTGGACTCTTTCTTTTACTAGTTTTGCAATCAAACTGCCATCGGCTGTTGGTCCTGCTTTTTCCTTCACCGCTCCGATTGCCTGCCCCATTTGTTTCATTTCTATTTTGCCCATTTCAGAAAGTACAGCATCAACGATTTTAGACACTTCTTCTTCGCTCATGGCCTCTGGTATATATTTTTCAATAAGTTTGATTTCACTAAGTTCTTTGTCGGCTTTATCTTGCGCATCGCCTTTTTTATATAGTTCGGCGCTTTCAAGTCTAGACTTAACTTCTTTCTTTAGAATTTGAACAATAGACTCATCATCGAGCCCTTGATCTCTTGTGCCAGTCTCTACTTCTTTGTTTAAGATAGAACTTTTTAGACCACGAAGCGTTATTGCAGCTTCTTTGTCTCCGCCGAGTAATGCTATCTTTAAATCGTCATTAATCTGAGACTTTAGGCTCATTATCTCTGGGGAATTTTATATTGATTATACTTTTCGTCACGTCGTTCGTTGCGAATAATAGCTTTTTCACGTCGTTCTCGTCGGCTGATTGGCTTCTCGAAATACTGGTTTTGTTTTACGCGAATAGTGTTTCCAGATTGCTGGACTTTTCGAGAGAAACGCCGAAGCATGTTGTCTAGAGGTTCTTTAGGATCTTTTCTTGTTACTGTTATCATGCCATTATTCTACTATACATTCCTTGTTCTGACAAGTGTTACACTGCCACCAAGTAGTTGCGGGTGGCCCGACTCACTACATTTCTGTTCGAAGTTCAGGCTCTTGAAATTTAAAGGGGTTAACAGCGTCCCTGTTAACCCATAAAAATTTCTGGTGATACTTCGAACAGCTAAATGTAGCGAGGAGGGTCAGGACCCGCAACTACTTGGATGCTGTACGTCGTTTGGTTGTGCGTTGAGATTTTAGGACGATTGATTGAAGTTCTTTGAATATAATGAAGTGCTTGTTGGTGAAATATACCTTGGTGTTTCCCTGTTTTTCACTGATTAGGAAGCCGATTTTCTCGAGGCGCTTTAGCTCACGTTGAATGTTGCCTGCATCTTCTTTAATAAGTTTGGCAAGCCCGCGGACATGCGTCTTGAAGTCTGGATACTTTGCGTATACGACTATGATTTTTCTCCGAACTCGTGATGTTATAAATATGTCTAACATAAGCCTCTTTATTGTGAATCACACAACAGTGATCTAATCTCAGTATACTAATAATGAATTAAATTTCAAGTTCCCATTTTATTCTATATAGTACTAGTATGCACTTCTACCAAGTTATACCAGCTTCCCAAAAGTATCAATCGGATAAGCCGTTGACGTACAAAAGTTCTGAAAAGATCCCAAAAAATACCGTCGTAACAGTTGAGCTAAAAAACGAATTTACGAATGCACTTGTTGTATCAACTACAACAAAACCAAGCTTCCCTGCCAAGGATATATCTTTTGTAAGTAATCTTCAGGTTCCGCAAAAAAACATACAACTTCTGCATTGGATGCAAGAATATTATCCAAGCCCACTAAGTTTCGCTCTTAGTTTATTCCTGCCAAAAGGTTCCTTGGGCAAATTCATGCCGACAAAACCAACACCTAACACTGCCGTAGTTCCTGAGCTTCCCCTTATGACATCTGAACAAAAAAAGTCTACTGATATCCTCTGTAAGATCAAAACAGGGGTAGCGCTGATTCACGGTGACACGGGTACTGGAAAAACTCGAGTCTACCAACACATGGCAACTCGTTCTCTTAACGAAGGTAAATCAGTGTTGATTCTAACCCCAGAAATTGGCTTAACTCCACAGCTCCAGCACAGTTTTACGGAACAATTTCGTGAGCGAGTAATTGTGTTTCATTCGAAAATGACCATCAAACAACGTCGCGGAATCTGGGAGCTACTTGCCACCAGCGATGAGCCATGGGTTGTAATCGGACCTCGTTCAGCTCTCTTTCTGCCTCTCAAACTGATTGGTTTGATAGTTCTTGATGAGTCGCACGACAACAGTTACAAACAAGAGCAAGCACCCAACTATCACGCAACCAGAATCGCTGCCAAGATGGCCAACATTCACGGTTGCCTTACACTATATGGAACAGCCACACCCTCGATTGATATGTACAACAACTTCGTCCGCCAAAAAGTCCCTATTGTCCGAATGGCACAAATGGCCGACAAACGCCTTCGCCCACCAGAAATTGCATTGCTATCAAGAACTGACAAAGACAGTTTTGGCCGTTCCAGAATTTTTGCTAGCTTAATGTGCGACGCAATCGAAAATGCAAAACAAAAAGGTTTAACCTCACTTATATTTTTAAATCGTCGCGGTAGTGCAAAACTAGTCATTTGCAAAGATTGTGGCTGGCACGCTACGTGTCCAAACTGTGATCTACCTCTGACATACCACGAGGATACTCATGAACTCCGCTGTCACGTCTGTGGTCACAAAGACAAGATTGGTACATCTTGCCCGCAGTGCGGTTCAACAAACCTAGTTTTCCAAACACTTGGAACAAAAGCCCTTGTGACTGAACTTCAAAGGCTTTTTCCAACTTATTCTATTGCCCGCATTGATGGCGACAACAAAGCCGAAGAGCGACTCGACATCAGATACAAAGACATTCTTGAGGGAAAAATCGATATTTTGGTCGGAACACAGGTAATCGCCAAGGGCTTGGATCTACCAAAACTTGGCTTTGTTGGAATCCCATACGCCGATAGTAGCTTATATATCCCCGATTACACCGCTGATGAACAAACCTTCCAGCTTCTCACTCAGGTCATGGGTAGAGTTGGGCGAACCAATCATCATACCGTGGTCGTGGTTCAGACATACATGCCCGATCAGCCCACAATCAACCAGGCCGTTCAAAAAGATTGGCAGGGATTTTATGAGAGTCAGATTAAAGAACGACGCACTTTTGGCTATCCACCTTTTAGGTATATGCTTCAAGTTTACGGATTGGCCAAACGCGAGAAAACCATCCACGACAATATACTAGACCTCACAAAAAAGGTTCAAACAAAGTGGAAAGACGTTGAAATTCTTGGACCATCACCGAGGTTCCATCGTAAGCTCGGCGGATATTACCAGTGGCAAGTAATCATCAAAAGCAAGAAGCGATCAGACTTGGTTGAAGTAATTGATTGGCTACCAAGCACTTGGCGTCACAATATCGACCCCATCAATCTGCTTTAATTAACAGATTGACTGTTGTATACTAGCTGTAAATGAAAGCTACCAAAAGCGATATTATTACGCTTCCAAATAATCACCTTAGAAAGCCCTCTAAAAAGGTAGGTCTGATTACGACCGAAATAAAAGATGCGATTCAGAAAATGATCGATGCCACCATAGATTGGGAACAACACCGTAAACATGAAGCTGGCGTCGCTCTGGCCTCTATTCAAATCGACATACCTCTGAAGATTGTCATTATTCGTAAAGACTTTGAGAATACCTCTAAGCCAGAGTTTAATGTTTACATCAACCCCACTATCGTTAAGTATGAGGGCGAGGTTAAAGAAGATTTTGAAGGCTGCCTCAGTATTAAAGATATTTACGGGAAAGTCCCCCGCCACACCAAAGTACGAGTTAAAGCGCTCACCCCTGAAGGCAAAGAGATTAAACTTGTAGCTGAGGGATTTTTGGCACGAGTTTTTCAACATGAAGTCGACCACACCAAAGGTAAAGTTTTCATTGATTTGATTGAAGATAATCCCGACGCTTTCTATAAACTTGATCGCGACGGCAAGTTGCACGAACTCGATTATGAAAAAGATGTAAAAAATAATACTGATCTGTGGCGATGAATAAAATTGTATTTTTTGGAACCGGCCCGGTTGCATCCAAATCGTTAAAGCTCCTAAACGAATTTTTTAAAATTGAAGCCGTTATCACAAAACCAAAACCAAAACATCATAAAGGCGACTTTCCGGTGATTGACGTTTGTGATGAGCTGAATTTACCTATATTTTATGTAAAAGACCGTTTAAGTCTTGATGACTTATTTACAACAGAAACGTTCAGTTCACAGATTGCGATATTGATCGACTTTGGTATAATTGTGTCTCAAAAGGTGATCGATTACTTTCCTCTTGGAATTGTTAATTCTCACTTCTCTTTGCTTCCAGAACTACGTGGAGCCGACCCAATTACATTTGCGATCTTGTCCGGACAACGTATGACTGGTGTCAGCCTCATGTTGATTGCTAAAAAGATGGATGAAGGCCCACTGCTCGCTCAATCGCCCTTTGAAATTAACGAAGCCATGACAACACCAGAGTTAACTGACGAACTTATTGAACTTAGTTACGCCATGCTCAGAGACGTTATACCTCTGTATATTAGAGAAGACGTGATACTTTTTGACCAAGGTGAAGATAACGTTTTTGGTAAAAGCCCGACTTACTCCCGTAGACTGATCAAAGCCGACTCCAAACTAGATTTTTCTAAATCTGCAGAAGAGTTAGCCAGAGAAGTTCGAGCATTCAACGGATGGCCAGGTTCGAAAACTAGGATCTTCGATGTTGAAGTCACTATAACAGAGGCGCACGCAGTCCCTTCAAATTCCAAGTCCAAACCAGGAACTACAGATGTCAATGAGAACAAATCGCTTGCCATTCACACTAATGATGGTGATTTTGTCATCGACAGACTAAAGCCTGCAGGCAAAAAAGAGATGGACGCAACGTCCTTTCTAGCTGGCTATAATAAATAACTTAAGCTGCTGTTGGGGGTTGTTGATCTATTACCGGAGGTTGATCGGGGTTCGTCGGTGCTGGGCCATTTAGCCCAATATCTTGCATTTGCCCCGTCGGCTCTGGCATGTTTTGATTCATTTGTTGAGCTGGTTCTGGTTGAGCTGGTTGTTGTGCATTTTGATCAGGAGTAGATCCAGGAACAGATGCAACTTGGCCTGGCATTGCAGGTTGAGCTGGCATTGCAGCAGGATTTGCCTGTACAGATGCCATGATCTGTGGCGCTGCAGCTTTAACTTCTTCTTTGAGTTTTGCTAATTCCTCCGCGACAACCTGTTTGTAGTTTGGGAAGTTGGTCTCGAGCCAGTTGTGAGCTTGGCCTTCTTTTTCTTTCTGAGCTTCTGGGGTATCTGTTGGCAAAGGCATCAGAGTTTCGAATTCATCAAGTTGTTGGTCACTCATACCTTCAGCAAGCTTAATTCCCACTCGCATTTCTAAAGTTTCATAAATTTGTGCGAGTAATCGATTCTTTTCCAGAGATGGTAGTCCTCCTAATCCTAGTTCGATAAGTAAGTTGTTGTCTAGTTTAAACATATTTTCCTTTCCTGCTTACATCAATAATAACATTTATCTTGCCAGTAGCGCTATAACAATAATCACCCCAACTACAACCAGTGCTGTGGTAGCCCCAATTGCAATTGATTTCTTGTAAAGTTCTTTCTCGGCCTGAGAAATACCTTCTGGCGTTTTTTCAAAAGCCACTATCTGTTGCCTGTCGGTTCTTGTTGTAGTTTTGTCAACATTAGCTCCGAACTGTTTTACTCGCTCAGCATCCTTATCTAATGCAAATTCATCACGTTTTTGTTTATCTGAATCTCTCATTTCAAAATTCAGATCTTTCTTCTTTTCACCCCTGAAAGCCTGGCCTGAATCTGTCTCAAATCTTGGTAGAGCTGGCAATTCATTAGGGTCTAGTCCACGTTCACTAGGCGATTCCAACTGTCTTGCTCTCCATTCAGGTAGCTTAGCCTTAGACTTCTCCACGTGTTTTGTCTCTGTTGGGCGAGTCTCTAAAGCCTTTTGTTTTATTGGAGCTTGTTCGCTAACAGGCTGCTCAATACGTCGTCTCTCTAGTCGCAGACGTTCTTTCTCGGCATTTGCTCTATCCTCAAGCGCTCTTCGCTCGGCCTCATGCCTAGTTGTTTCTCTGGACAGCCGTTCTCTTTCCATGACTTTTTGGCGTTCTATCTCAAGAGCAGACTGAGTCTGACCTCGTTCAATCTTCTTTGTCTGTTTTGATGCCTGTTCAGCTGCATTTGCCTGCGCTTGCGTGGTTCGTTGCCTTTGTTTGTCAGCTTCTGTTATCTGATCTTGTAACTTCTCATCCCTATTCTTGCTCATTCTATTTACTACTACACCGGATACTATTGCCGGCAGTATCCCTGATCGACGGCGTGCGTCAATATGTTCATGTCTGTTTGTGACATTGGTGACGTATGTGTTTCCGCTTGTTGCACCAGTACCACCTGGACCTCCGGGACCACCACTGGGAAATCCTCCTCCTGGTGAGCCTCCACCCGCTCCGGCTCCACCGCCATGTCCACCTGAACCAGCGCCCGTCGAACCACCAGCTGGCGGCGTTGTTGAAGCAGTTGAAGCAGAGCTTGAAGCTCCAGACTCATCATCCTCTTCGCTTTCTTCTGCCTCTTTAGCTGACGAATGATCACTTTCTACTTCTACTGGGCTTACTTCAGCCTCTATATCATCTGGTTCTTCTGTTTCGGCATCTATGTTCGAGGCTGGGACTTCTACACTATCGACTTCCGGCGTTGTAACTTCAGGGGATGGTTCAATCTCGTCAGCGGGTAATTCAACCTCAACTGCAGGCACCTCTGTGGTTTCTGGTTCAGCTTCGATCACATCCGTCGGATTTTCAATATGTTCTGTCGGTGATTCAGTTTCAGAAGTTTCATCCTGCTCAACAGGTACCTGCTCAAACATCTGAGTAAATGCTCCAGCAGTTGGCTCCTCTGGAGCTTCCTCTTCAGTCCGCTCTTTGGCTTTTTCTTCCTTATCAAGCTTACTGAAGATGTTTGCTACTCGGCGAGCTTTACCGTCACCCTCATCTTCGTCGTCTTCCTCTTCTTCATCGTTTTCGTGTTCAGCAGCAATCTGAGCCCACATTTCTGCCAAGCTCTTTCCCTGTCGCCTCAATTGAGCGTGTTCAGACTCTTCATCATCGTCGTCATCTTCAATGTTTTCGTGAGTACTGGTAAATCGCTCCATATTACACCTCTATAACTTCTTACTTATGCTTTCTCTTGTGAAGAACTCAATTTTATCACCTTCTTCAACCAATAACTTCTTTGGCGTCTTTAATTGAACGCCACACATTTCACCCTCATTAACTTGCTTAACCTCGGCAGGACCCTTTTTCAGACCTGTTAATTCAACCTCTGCTACAACTTCTTTGTCCTTGTACAACTTCGCCAGCGAAGGCATCACGATTTTACCTTTGGTGACTTCGCCACCACAGATAATCTCATTTTTCGTTGTATTAAACACACCTCTCACCACCAACCGACCTGTTTCAGTTTCAACTATTTCATCTTGTAACAACTCGGAAAGCTCTGCTTTTACGTCGTCGATCAATTCATAAATTACTTTGTATTGCTTAACGCTGACGCTGTCTCTGACAGAGTGACCCTTTATGTTAGTTGGAATTTCGACGTTAAAACCATAAATGATTGCGCCGGAGGTTTTGGCCTGATGTAAATCGCTGTCGTTTATTCCACCGACTCCTGAGTTCACAAACTTCACCGATACTTCATCGTTTTCGAGAGTTTTTAATGAGTCAATTACAGTAGTCAGCGAACCCTTAACATCTGCTTTAATAATTACTGGGAGTTCTGTGACCTTTTTTGATCTATTCATCATTCTCATCAAATCTCTTGAGCTATCAACACCTAGTCGAGAATCTTTTTTGGCATTATCTTTAGCTTTTGCAGATTTTTCTTTTGCTTCTTTTTCGGTATCAACTGCGTAGAATACATCACCAAATCCTGGAAGTTCTTTCAAGCCCGATATTTGTGCTGGAGTTGATGGTATGGCTTCTTCTAACTTCTCTCCTAAAGTAGTTTCTAGATTCTTAACCTTCCCAAACGTTGTACCTGCTACAACAAACTGCCCTTGACGAAGCACGCCCATTTCTACAAGAACAGAGGCTATGGCGCCTCGACCTTGTTCCATGTGCGCTTCTATGACCAAACCTTGGGCTGGAACATCAACATCTGCTTTTAGCTCTTCAACGTCGGCGACCAAGAATACCATTTCTAGTAATTTGTCGATTCCCTTGTTCTCTTTTGCAGAAACCGGAACCATAATTGTCTCTCCACCCCAGTCTTCTGGCATCAGCTCAAGTTCTGAAAGTTGTTGCATTACTCTGTTAGCGTCAGCGCCTGGCTTATCGATCTTGTTGATCGCAACAATAATCTTGGAGCCTGCTTTCTTAGCAAAACGAATTGCTTCTTCTGTTTGTGGCTTAACACCGTCATCAGCTGCCACAACAATTACTACTACATCTGTTAAATGAGCTCCGTGTTCACGCAAAGCTGCGAAAGCTTCATGTCCTGGAGTGTCCAAGAACGTCACCTTTCGACCAGAGTGTTCGATCTGATACGCAGAAATATGTTGAGTTATTCCTCCGGCTTCGCCCTTGGCGACGTCGGCTTGTCTGATAGCGTCCAACAGAGATGTTTTACCATGATCAACGTGACCCATAACTGCAACAATCGGAGGTCGATCTACAGCTTTATCGCTTTGTTCAACTTTCTTTCTTTCAGCAATTCCAGACTGCTGTTCGATTTTCTTGACCTCAAAGTCTTCAGACAAATCAAGTTCACCGATGATAATCTCAGCGGTTTCTGGGTCAATCCGCTCATTTACTGTAACCATCACACCGTTCTTGAACAGCTCTGTGATAAGCGTGGTTACAGGGACCATGAGTTTGTCGGCAAGTTCACCAACGGTAGTGCTGTTAGTGATTTCTATGGCTTTTTTCATACTTGCCTCCTTTCTCTTGGCTCTTACATACTTATTTTAGACTTAGTGCTATTTTTCGACCTTCGGTGTCTATTTCCAACACCTTGAAAGTCTTTGTTTCGTTGAGCTGGAACAACTTCTCTGGGTCAACAGAGTCGTCTGCGCTCATCTCTGATACGTGAACTAGTGCTTCCACTGACGGGCTTAGCTGAACGAATGCACCGAACGGTGTTATTCGTGTTACTTTACCTTCTACAGATTCACCCTTCTTAAACTTCTTAACTTCAGATAGCCAAGGATCTTCTTGCATCTGTTTTAGGCTTAGGCTCAAACGGTCTTTATCGATAGAAATAATCTTGGCTTCAATTTGATCACCAACCTTGACGTACTTCTTAGGATCTTCAACTCGTTCCCAAGAGATTTCTGAAATATGAATCAAACCTTCGATTCCGTCAACGTTTACGAATGCACCGAAGTCAATAACTCCAGTTACGATGCCTTTTACAACGTCACCTTCTTTTAGGTCTTCAAATCTACTCTGTAGTTCGTCTTTAATAGCTTCTTTTTCAGATACGATTAGCTTATTGTCTTTCTTGCTTACGTCAAGAATTCGAACCTTTAGCTTCTTCTTGGTTAGATCATTTAACTTCTGAAGTATCTCTTCTTTGTCTGCTCCTGTTACTCTTGGATAATTTCCAGCAGCAAGTTGAGAAACTGGCAAGAATCCTCTTATGCCTTCGATCTCAATCAATAGTCCGCCTCTGTTGGCATCATATGGTTGAATCTCGATAACTTCTTTTTCTTCAGCCATTGTTACAAGAAAGTCCCAACCTCGGTCTTTGGCTGCTCGTCGCATACTCAAAACTACATAACCGTCTTCTGTCTCTGGTTCGATAACACTTACCGTGATGTCGTCACCTGGTTTCATTTCTTTCGAATGAGCGATTTCTCTTTTTAAAACAACTCCCAAGCCGTTAGCGCCAAGATCTACCCAGATCTCGTTCTTTTTTACTTCTTTGATTTTTCCTTCGATAACGTCACCAGCCTTGAGGGTTTTTACCTCATAGGACTCTAGTAGGTCATCCATTGTTACTGCTTTTGTCATAACACTCCTTTAATTGTTGTTCTCTCCAAGCGGACTTTAGACGCGTGTGAATCTAATCTCACTAAGATACCTATATTGTATCTGTTTTTCCCCGTATTGTAAAGTGTTGGGCTGTGGTAGAATAGAAATACAAATTTGGAGGGTTCATGTACTTGGTAGCAGATGTTGGAGGAACAAAAACTTTGGTCGCATTGATGACTAAATCTGGCGAGATTAAACAAAAAATTAAATACCCTACCCCTAAAGAGTATTCCGACTTCGTTGATGAATTTACAACACGCACTAAGCCGATAATTAAGGACGTCGAGATGATCTGCTTAGCAATACCGGGTAGGATCGATCGAGAACATGGCATCGGTATCGCATTCGGCAATCTGAAATGGACGGACGTTGAAATTGACAGAGATATTGAAAAATCCACAGGTGTAAAAACAATTGTTGAGAATGATTCAAAAGTTGGAGGTCTTGCAGAAGCAATCGAAGTTCTAGATATATACAAAAAAACGCTTTATGTTGCGATTGGAACAGGTATCGGTGTTGCGTTGATACAAGATGGGAAGATACCAAAATCTCTACAAGGCATAGAAGCTGGGTTTATGCAGTTCACTAGAGGCGGCAAAAACATAGAATGGGAAGATTTTGCCTCTGGAAGAGCCATAAAACAACGCTTCGGGAAAGAAGCTCGTGACATCACAGACGAAAAGACCTGGGCAATTATTGGCAAAGACATCGGTCAAGGCCTGATTGAGCTCATCCCTGTTCTTCAACCAGAAGTCATTATTATAGGCGGTGGCATAGGAACGCACTTCCCAAAATACAAAGCCGCCTTGATCAAATACTTAAGGAGGTATGAGACGCCGATGGCGCCAATACCGCCCATCAGGCAGGCGAAGAGGCCCGAGGAAGCGGTTTTGGTGGGTTGTTACTACCTAATTCGGCAACAAGATGAAAAAGCTAATAACAAGTCTTAGGGAGCTAAATCCAGATGTTCGATTCATCGTATCCGACACTTTTCGTTGGTCTCCCAGAGGTAAGATAGTATATTACATCGAAAGCGATGGCTCAGATCCAAGCGCGCCATGGACTTTGCTCCACGAATTCTCCCATGCTGTCCTTGAACACAAAAATTACGAGACCGATATTGAGTTGATCAAATTAGAGTCACAGGCCTGGACGAAAGCTAAAGAGATTGGACAAACTTTTGGGTTCGATATATCTGATGACCACATCGAAGACTGCCTGGACACCTACCGAGATTGGCTCCACCTCAGGAGTAAATGTCCTCTTTGTGGCAACCATTCACTTCAAAAGTCTTCTGGCGAGTACTACTGTTTTAACTGCACCCACTCTTGGACTGTAACCAGCTCTCGCTTCTGCCGCCCCTATAGAAATTCAAACAATAAAAAAACGCCGCGATAAACGGCGTTCTTTTAGGTTAACTCTTCTTAGACAGTCTTTTTAGATCGTCTTGAGATTCGTCCACCTTTAGCACCAGCAACTCGAGCTAGTTCACGGTTAGCGAAAAAGCCACCTGTTCGGCCCTTTTTCCCACCTTTAGCACCGATCTTGGCATAAAAGTCAGATCCGTACTTAGTTTTGTTAGTTTTTGCAGCAGCTTTGCCGCCAGCTTTAGTTCCAGCCATCTTATAGCCTCCCTATTAAATAATATGTCCCACCCTGATGCCAGAAAACAAAAAGAGTCGCTACAGCGACCCTCTCCCTACTGGTATAACGTTTATGATAACACAGAATCATTTGTGTGTCAATACTTTGCACAACCACCACACCTGGGGCTTATGCTTCCATCTCTGTTGAAAATGCTTGGTGATAAACAAAAAACGGCATTGTTGCCGCTTGATTGCCTATTTAATTTGTGAGCTTTATGCCGGCGCTGTGCTATCTTCCCAGGGCTTGATGACCCAAGTATTGTCACCGCTAAAGAACTTAACTGCTGTGTTCGGTATGGGAACAGGTGTATCCCCTTTGCTATGAGCACCAGCATAAAAACCACAAATTAACATATCCTCGATATGTAATTCAAATACGACAAACGTCTAATTTACGGTGTTAATCAATAGATTTACACCAATAACTAGCCAATTACCCCTGTCCAAAACCACTCTCAGTTATCTCATTCCACAAGGAACACTACAAATAAATGAAGTGTTTCTCATGGTTATAAGAAGTCGATGGGACTATTAGTACGCTTCGGCTCAATGTATTGCTACACTTTCACCTTGCGCCTATCAACCTGATCGTCTATCAGGGTCCTCATAGGGAAATCTTATCTTGAAGTTGGCTTCGCGCTTAATATGCTTTCAGCGCTTATCCTTTCCGCACTTAGCTACCCAGCGATGCTCTTGGTAGAACAACTGGTACACCAGAGGTGCGTCCACTCCGGTCCTCTCGTACTAGGAGCAGCTCTTCTCAAATTTCCTATCGTCCACAGCGGATATAAACCGAACTGTCTCACGACGTTCTGAACCCAGCTCACGTACCACTTTAATCGGCGAACAGCCGAACCCTTGGAAGAAGCTTCTCCTCCAGGATGTGATGAGCCGACATCGAGGTGCCAAACAGCGCCGTCTATGTGAACTATTGGGCGCTATAAGCCTGTTATCCCCGGCGTAACTTTTATCCGTTTGCGTCACCGATCCCACGTTCATTCGTAAAAAATTTACGAGGATGACGGAACACTAACTCCTACTTTCGTATCTGCTTGGCTTGTAGGCCTCACAGTCAAGCTGGCTTATGCGTTTGCACTTTGCTATCGATTTCCATCCGATATAAGCCAACCTTTGAACGCCTCCGCTACTCTTTAGGAGGCAACCGCCCCAGTTAAACTACCCACCAGACACTGTTCTTGAGCCAGTAACTACGTCCGAACTGATCCTAATTCAAATATTCCCTTTTTAGGGAAAAGATTAGGTGTCAGCCGTAGATAATGGCTCAAGTAAGAATAAAATCATATTTAGGGTGGTATTTCACTGGTGACTCCACACCGGCTAGCGCCGGGCTTCAAAGTCTCCCACCTAAGTTACACAAAATATGACCTGATCCAATGTCAAGCTGTAGTAAAGCTGCACGGGGTCTTTTCGTCCTGCTGCGGACAGACGGCATCTTTACCGCCAATGCACTTTCACCGAGCTCTTCGTCGAGACAGTGCCCACATGATTACTCCATTCGTGCGGGTCAGAACTTCATTCTGTTAACCGCTATGGGTTCATTGTTCACTGTTTCTAAAGCTTCTATCAAGAATTTTCAGATTGTTTACTGACGAGTGTTTTTACGATGCATCGAATTTTGCATCCTCAATGTCGCCATTGAGATCGGACTATATCTTCATCCATATATGAGACAAAACTAGGTTTTTCTCAATTTATGGAGCGTGGCGTGTAGTCTCTGAGGGTTTCTAGTCGAAACTAGATCTTCCCTGCTGATTGTCTCCATGCATTTCTGCGTAGTCCAACCGGTTTCCCGTTGGAATTTAAGAGAGTTTCCAGCATATAGCCACGTTGCTTAACGCAACGAATTCGTATCTGTTTACCTCCTTGTAAGCGATGATCCTTACGGACCATCCAGGCAAGTTTATTTACCTGACAAGGAATTTCGCTACCTTAGGACGGTTATAGTTACCGCCGCCGTTCACTGGGGCTTCAGTTCAAGCCGTGAAGCCATCGCCTTAACCTTCCAGCACCGGGCAGGAGTCAGCCCCTATACATCCACTTTCGTGTTAGCAGAGACCTGTGTTTTTGGTAAACAGTTCCGTGGGCTCTTTTGTTGCAACCCCCTCAAGAGGGGGCGGACCTTATCCCGAAGTTACGGTCGCTGTATTGCCGAGTTCCTTGACGAAGAATCACTCGTAAGCCTTGGTCTACTCGACCTGAGCACCTGTGTCGGTTTGCGGTACGGGTGGCTGTAGTTGTAAGTTTGAAAGATTTTCTAGTCAGCACTTTTACGAAGATCAAGACAATAAAGTCCCTTTCATTCCCTCCTATTTCTGAAGGTTAGACGGATATAACCATGAATCCGCCTTCGCTAATATGCCGCGTCGTTCCAAACAAAACTACAACCAGTTCAGGAATATTAACCTGATGTCCATCGCCTACGCTACGCGCCTCGGCTTAGGACCGACTAACCCTGGGACGATTATCGTGGCCCAGGAAACCTTGCTCTTTCGGCCGACAGGATTCTCACCTGTCTTGAAGTTACTCATTCCAGCATTCTCACTTGATAACGCTCCACCGAACCTCGCAGTTCGACTTCAATGCAGATATCAACGCTCCTCTACCGCTACAGTAAACTGTAGCTCACATCTTCGGTGCTATGCTTAGCCCCGTTACATTTTCCGCGCGAGATCTCTTGATGAGTGAGCTGTTACGCACTCTTTAAATGAATGGCTGCTTCTAAGCCAACATCCTCATTGTTTAAGAAATCTCACCTCGTTTCCCACTTAGCATAAACTTTGGGACCTTAGATGGTGATCTGGGCTGTTTCCCTTTCGAGCGTGGAGCTTAGCCCCCACGTTCTAACTGCCGTAGTACCACCGATAGTATTCGTAGTTTGTCAAGGGTGGGTATCAATAAAGACCCCAGTCCGAAACAGAGCTCTACCCCTATCGGCTACCGTACGACGCTAGCCCTAAAGCTATTTCGAGGAGAACCAGCTATCTCCAGGTTCGATTGGCATTTCACCGCTAACCACAGGTCATCCGGGCATGTTGCAATATGCTACGGTTCGGTCCTCCACGTAGTTTTACCTACGCTTCAACCTGCCCATGGTTAGGTCACCTGGTTTCGGGTCTACCTACTATTACTAAACGCGCTATTCACGCTCGCTTTCACTTCGCCTCCGTTATAAAACTTAAGCTTGCAATAGTATGTAACTCGCTGGATCGTTCTACAAAAAGCACGCCGTCACCCCGAAGGGCTCCGACTCCTTGTACGCATAAAATTTCAGGTTCTATTTCACTCCCCTTCCGGGGTTCTTTTCGCCTTTCCCTCACGGTACTGGTTCACTATCGATCGTAAGACATATTTAGCCTTGGAACGTGGTCGTTCCAGATTCAGTCAGGATTTCTCGTGTCCCGACCTACTCAACAACCATGAGACAAAACCTGTTTTTCTATCTGTAAAACAACACGTTAGTGTTGTAGATAAAACTACAAGTTCTGCCTCATGTCTACAAATATAAGGTTTGTGAATACTTAATATACCGGGCTATCACCGTCTATGGCTCACCTTTCCAGGTGATTCTACTCGCTTCACAATTTTATAAAACCTTATGTACACCTATGACAGAGTGTACGGCCAATATTGAATTCTGCAAGCAGAACTCAATACTGGTTGTTTGTAGTGTTACAACCCCTTGTTAACATTCGTCTGTCAACTTATCCTACTGCCAAATTGGCAGATGGAAGTTAAAAAGGTTTGGGCTCTTCCGGATTCGCTCGCCACTACTACCGGAATCGTTGGTTACTTTCTCTTCCTCGAGGTACTAAGATGTTTCAGTTCCCCCGGTTCCCGCTAACAAACCTATGTATTCAGTTTGTCGCAACTAGAGATGAATCTAGCTGGGTTTCCCCATTCGGAAATCTTCGGTTCAAAGCTTGTTTATCAGCTCCCCGAAGCTTATCGCAGATTACTACGTCCTTCATCGGTGTCTTACGTCTAGGCATTCTTTTTATGCGCTTGTTTAACTTCTTATTTTCAAACATTTAACTGTCTAAAATGATTTAACTTCGAGTGATTTTAAATTCTCGTCAGATGTCAAATAAATCTGACATCTGTTGTGATTGGTGCAATTGACTAGTTATTGGTATAAACCAAAAAACATGTAAATTGCCGTTTGTCGTATTGAATTGTTAAGCTACAAAACTCACGGTATGCTCGCACAAAAATGCACTTCCACCTACCTTGAGTTTAAGTCTTCAAGCTACTGTCCCTCGCAGCTGTTCCACCTAAACTCAATCGCTAGAACCCATTCTATCACAATTAACAGGGGTCTACAAGTATTTTATGTAGCAATTTTTACATCACCCCTACTACTGTTAAGTAATCTATATTGTAAATTGGTGGGGTTGGGAGGACTTGAACCACCGACCTCGTCATTATCAGTGACGCGCTCTAACCAGCTGAGCTACAACCCCGTGTACTTGTTAAAATAATGGTGGAGCGTCGGGGACTCGAACCCCGGACCCCCTACTTGCAAAGCAGGTGCTCTAGCCAACTGAGCTAACGCCCCTCATCTGTTATTTTAAGCAAATACTCGGTTAATTTTACAGCAAAAATGCGCAAAACACAAGAGTTAGGCCTCTTGATCGAAGTGATCGGCAACCACTCCTAGCTTCCGACCAACCAATCTGGTGAACTCAACGATCGGCGGTCGCTCAAACCGTACATGCTCACCGACGTATTTCTCCATAGGTGTTCCCTTGAAAGCAATCTCTAAATCGTTGATGCCTTGAGGATCGCCACTAAGGTCAATGTCATTATGTCTAATCGGACAACCCGAACTAGTCATATCATCAGGGCCCAGAGGGTCAGCAATCTCCCGGGCACGATTATTTTTCTGAGCCATAAACGAACGTAGCCCCTGTTTGGCTTCTTTTGTATATCTAATCCCGTGAGAACCGTCTTCTAGTCTCTCGAATGCGGGATCAACTTCGGTGCCCGCAGCTAAAGAAATTGCCGCTTCACCCCACTTAATCGCATATCTAAACTCTTCTGCATTGCTCCCCCAAAGACGCATGTGAGTTAATCCTGACTCCATGATCAGATCTTGCATCCAATCAGACTGTAAATCCTCCGAAGCTTCCCTTAGAGTATAAAACGAGGTTTGTGAATCCAAAAGATAAGCTTGGTATAAGAGATTCGTCGTCATGCCGTATCCATCCATGAAACCATCGGTCAAGTTCTCTCTGGCGGCACGAACAATATCAAAACCTCGTCTTCTGCCATAAAATGTGTGATCGATGAGATCTTGCCTTAAAGATGGCGTTATTCTCTCTGGATCAACCAGATTGCTGGCAGCGCTGGTACACGCCTCTCTCAATCTATCCGTTAGTGAAACAAAACCCTTCAAAGGTTCGTCACGTAGCTCCCAATGAGTCTTGTTGCTTATTGGCCATTCGGTAAAAGGGTTTGCTGTCGCCACGTCGACCTGCTCAATCGCAGCAAGCGTTATGCCACCATAGTAAACAGCTCCTTTACTGCGCTGCCACTGCGCACGGACGTTTGGATCATGTTCTGGTGTTATTTGTGCGTTACTCATAATATTGAATCAAATAGGGCCCTAAGAGGGCCCTATTTGGCTTAAAATCTGAATTGTGCAATTGAATCAACTCGTTCGTCGGCAAAGCTTTGGTTACTTATGGTTAATCAGTTTAAGCTTTACAAAAACAACTGATTAACAAGTATCGCCTGGCTATAAGGAAA
The DNA here is from genome assembly GCA_030856205.1 of bacterium. GTDB lineage: Bacteria > Patescibacteriota > Saccharimonadia > Saccharimonadales > JAGQNJ01 > JALYPT01. The sequence goes on from JALYPT010000016.1 coordinate 24,763, forward strand.
TCAATTGATTTTCCCTACGCCTTTCTACTCCCTAGAAAGGAGGTAATCCATCCGCACCTTCAGGTACGGATACCTTGTTACGACTTAACCCCAATCATCACCCCTACCTTAGGCCGTGACTAGCACGGACGTCGGATATTGGTGACTTTCATGGCTTGACGGGCGGTGTGTACAAGACCCGGGAACGTATTCACGGTAGTATTGCTGACCTACCATTACTAGCGATTCCAGCTTCATGCAGGCGAGTTTCAGCCTGCAATCCGAACTGAGACCGGCTTTGATGGGATTTGCTCCGTCTCGCGACATCGCTGCCCATTGTACCGGCCATTGTAGCGTGTTTGTAGCCCAGGGTGTAAGGGAGATAAGGACCTGACATCATCCCCTCCTTCCTCCCCGTTACCGGGGCAGTCTAGCTAGAAAAATTCAACTAACTATAAGGGTTGCGCTCGTTGATGGACTTAACCAAACATCTCACGACACGAGCTGACGACGGCCATGCATCACCTGTCACTACGGCCCGAAGGCACAGTCTCCTTTCGGAGTCCTTAGTAGGATGTCAAACCCTGGTAAGGTTCTTCGCTTTGCATCGAATTAAACAACACGCTCCACCGCTTGTGCGGGTCCCCGTCAATTCCTTTATGTTTTAAGCTTGCGCTCGTACTCCACAGGCGGGATGCTTAACGCGTTAGCTTCGCTACGCAAGGGGTCGATACCTCGCACAGCTAGCATCCATAGTTTACGGCGTGGACTACCGGGGTATCTAATCCCGATCGCTACCCACGCTTTCGTGTCTGAGTGTCAGAAATGAGCCAGTCGCCTGCCTACGCCATTGGTGTTCCTCCTGATATCTACGGATTTTACCCCTACACCAGGAATTCCAGCGACCCCTCTCACTCTCTAGCTTAGCAGTTCAAAACATGGATATACGGTTGAGCCGTACGCTTTCATGTCTCGCTTACTATGCCACCTACACAACTCTTTACGCCCAGTAATTCCGGATAACGCTTGGATCCTCCGTATGACCGCGGCTGCTGGCACGGAGTTAGCCGATCCTTATTCTTCTGTTACCGTCATAATCTTCACAGATAAAAGCAGTTTACAACCCGAAGGCCTTCATCCTGCACGCGGCGTTGCTCCATCAGACTTTCGTCCATTGTGGAAGATTCCCTACTGCTGCCTCCCGTAGGAGTCTGGGCCGTGTCTCAGTCCCAGTCTGGCTGATCATCCTCTTAGACCAGCTACCGATCGTCGCCTTGGTGAGCATTTACCTCACCAACTAGCTAATCGGACGCAGGCCATTCCCAAAGCGCTAAAGCTTTGCTCCGAAGAGATTATGCGGTATTAGACTCAATTTCTTGAGCTTATCCCTCACTCTGGGGTATGTTCCTACGCGTTACTCAGCCGTCCGCCGCTCCTTGCACACCACGCTCCTTCTGTCTCTGTTATTCACTGAGAAAGAAGCGCAAAGTGCAAGGCGCTCGACTTGCATGTATTAGGCACGCCGCCAGCGTTCATCCTGAGCCAGGATCAAACTCTCCATAAAATGAAAAATTTAAAATGTTCTCAAAATTTTCGAACTGACGTTGATTAATTGCACAATTCAGATTTTAATTTACAAACCTCTCTCAAAGATCTTTTACTGAACCTCCTCGAAAAGACTTAGAACATCTTATCGCGTTTTACTCTTTAGGTCAAGAGGTTTTTTAGTTGGTTTTAATCTACAGAAAATGGATCGAATGGAACAAATTCATCCACAGGTCCGTATTCAACAAAAGAGTAAACATTGCTTGCACCCGGATTTTCAAGCCAAAAATTGTCTGTCTTTGAAACAATGTTTCCGTTTTCGTCAATTTCAAACAGATCAGATGGTCTAGGTAAATGAGGGAAGTTACGTCCAGTGATCCAGAGATGATCCCATTGATTACCCTTCTCTTTAAAATAACCGCCTGTGTGGCTGGGACGAACAATTATTTTATCGGAACTTACTTTTTCAAATTCCACAATATCTACTTAATCTGTCCGTATTATACAATAAATACGATTTGTGCACAAACTAACGTTACTTTTTATCTGGTTTTTCTGTGGATCTATCTTCTGTTGTGACAAGCTTCTCGTCGGCGTTTTTGTCTTTTTTGGCGGCGTTGTTCTCTTGGGTGTCGTCTTCGTCGTCAACATCGGGTTGAGCGATTAGAGCTAGAGATGCCACGCTGTCGCCGTCGTTGAGACGCATGATTCGGACACCTTGAGTGGCTCGTCCTAACTGAGGTATGTCATGCATGCCTAGTCGAATTGTCTGGCCCTGAGTTGAGATTATGATTACTTCTAGCCCCTGTTCTGGCAGTGATGTCACACCTATCAAATCTCCCGTTTTCTTGTTTACAACGGCTGATCGGATACCTACTCCACCTCTAGCGTGAGCCGTGAATTGTGAGATGTTAGTCTTCTTGCCGTAGCCGTATTCTGAGATTACAAAGATGTTATTACCTTCTTCTACAATGTCCATCCCAACGACGTTGTCGTTTGGTCGCAGTCTGATTCCGCGCACCCCTCGAGCTGTTCGTCCCATAGGCCTTACATTCTTCTCGTGGAACCTTATTGCTTGGCCGTGAGATGTAGAGATCAGCACTTCGTTATCTCCGCTCGTCATTCGAACCCATTTAAGCTCATCGCCGTCATCTAGGTTGATTGTTATCAAACCTGATGCTCGAACATTTTGGTATTGCTCTAGAGCCGTCTTCTTCACCGTTCCCATCTTGGTACACATGAACAAGTGTTCGCTGTTGCTTTGCTTGGATAAGTTAATGACTGACGTAACTTTTTCTTCAGGTTGAAGTTGCAGCAAGTTTACTATGGCAATTCCCTTGGCGCCGAGCATGGCTGATGGCACTTCATAAGTCTTAATTCTGAACACTCTTCCATTGTTTGTGAAGAATAATAAGTAGTCGTGTGTTGATGCATTTACAACATGTTCGATGACATCTTCTTCACGAGTCTTCATTCCTCGTTTGCCTTTTCCACCTCTGTGCTGTTGCTTGTATTCACTAATTTTTGAACGTTTAATGTAGTTCGCTGATGTAATGGTTACAACAACTTGTTCGTCAGGAACCAAGTCTTCATCACTCATTTTGCCCAGCTCATGAGGAACGATTTTAGTACGTCGTTCGTCGCCAAATTTTTCCTTCATCTCACTGAACTCATTTTTTATAATCTTCGATATTTCGTTTTCATCAGCCAAAATCTTTTCAAGTTCAGTGATCAATTTATTTAATTCTGCTAGCTCGTCTTCAATCCTCTTTCGCTCCAACCCTGCTAGAGTCCTTAGTTGCATTGCAAGGATGGCATTGGCCTGAATCTCTGATAGTTTAAACTTCTTGATTAAGTTATTTCGAGCTTCATCAGGAGTCTGGCTGGCACGGATGGTCGCGATGACTTCATCAATATGATCCAGAGCCGTTGTCAGACCCTCTAGGATATGTGCTCTTGCCTTTGCCTTCTTGAGTTCGAACTCTGTTCTTCGACGCACTACAGAGCGTCTGTGCTTGATGAATTCAGTCAAGATATCCGATAGGCTGAGCACTCGAGGTTGGATGCCGTCAATCAATGCAAGCATGTTGAAGTGGAATGAACTTTGCAGTGCCGTTAGCTTGTACAGCTGATTCAAAACCTTCTTAGGATAGGCATCTTTCTTGAGGTCAACGACGATCTTTACTGCCCCTTGAGACGATTCATCTCTAAGATCAGCGATACCAATAATCTTCTTGTCTTTGTGCAAATCAGCAATCTTCTCTATCAAGGAAGCTTTATTCAAGCCGTAAGGTATCTCGGTAACGGTAATCTGGTGTTTGCCCTTATTTGTCTCTGTGATTTCGGCAACTGCGCGGACTACGACTCCTCCACGACCAGTAGTGTAGGCCTGCCTTAGACTTTCTTTCCCGTATACAGTTGCCCCTGTTGGGAAATCTGGTCCTTTGACGTGTTCCATTAGATCATCCACAGTTGCATCCGGGTTATCGATCAACGTATTACATGCATCCAGAAGCTCTGTTAGGTTATGAGGTGGGATGTTTGTTGCCATACCGACGGCAATTCCCAACTGACCATTCATCAAAAGATTTGGAAGTTTGGCTGGTAACACCGTTGGCTCGTTCTTTGAGCCATCAAAGTTTGGTCGCCAATCAACTGTCTCTTTGTCTAGATCGGTCAAAATCGCATCAGCGATTCGGGTCATCTTGGCCTCTGTGTATCTGTAAGCCGCGGCTGGATCGCCATCCATGGAACCGAAGTTACCCTGACCGTCAACTAGCTCGTATCTGTAAGAAAAGGCTTGTGCCATTCTAACCATAGATTCATAAATAGCGCTGTCACCATGAGGATGATAGTCACCCATAACTGCACCAACAACGGTCGCAGACTTACGATATTTCGCGCTGGGCTTCAGTCCAGACTCGTTCATAACAAACAAAATTCTTCGGTGGACTGGTTTCATTCCGTCTCTTACGTCTGGCAGAGCCCTCGCCACGATAACCGACATGGAATACTGCAGGTAGCTCTCTTCCATCTCTTGAACCATTGGCCTTGCGACCACTGATCCAGGTTTAAATATTTCTGGTTCTTGATTGTCTTTCTTGTTCTCAATATCACTCATAATTAAATATCCAAGTCCGTTACGTATTTAGCGTGGGTTTGAATAAAGTTTTTGCGTAGTTCCACTTCTGTTCCCATTAATTTATTAAACACCGCGTCTGCCTTCTCTCCGTCATCGACTGTCACCTGCCAAAGCACTCGATTGTCTTTGTCCATGGTTGTCTCGGCTAATTCTTCTGGGTTCATCTCTCCCAGACCCTTGTAGCGTTGAATGTGAGCGCCAATCTGCTTAATTAAACTGGCTTCTTTCTCGTCTTCTACGATCGTTGAAACCTCTGTGACCTCAGCTGCCACCCGATCTTTCTTTTCTTTGGCCAGCTTCTGTAGCAATGCGTCTTTCTCTTCATCGGTGAAGGCATAGTGCTTTTTCTTGCCGACTTGAATCATGTAGAACGGAGGTTGAGCGATGTACAGATGGCCACCATCGATCACTGGTCTCATGTGACGGTAAAAGAAAGTCAAAAGCAGAGTACGAATGTGTGAACCATCAACGTCGGCGTCGGTCATGATAATAACTTTGTGGTAGCGTAGTCCACCGATGTCAAATTGCTCTTCGATTCCAACTCCTAGAGCCTTGATCAGCGAAGTAATTTCGTTGTTGGCCAGCATCTTGTCTAGTCGAGCTCGCTCAACGTTCAACACCTTACCCCTTAACGGCAAAATTGCTTGAGTCTTTGAGTTTCGTCCATCCTTGGCCGAACCACCCGCAGATTGACCCTCTACGATGAACAGCTCTGAATCTTCTGGATTCCTAGAACTACAGTCAGACAACTTACCTGGTAGCGATGCGCCTTCGAGTGCGCCTTTTCGAATGATATTGTCCCTCGCTGCTCGAGCAGCCTTTCGCGCACGGGCAGAAATAATAGCTTTGTTAATAATCTTCTTGGCTACAGCAGGGTGTTCCTCGAGGTAATAGTTCATGTATTCGGTCAAAACCGCTTCCACGTAACCTCTGACCTCTGGGTTTCCAAGCTTGTTCTTCGTCTGACCTTCAAACTGAGGATCTGGCAACTTCACCAAGATAATGGCAGTCATTCCCTCTCTTGTATCTTCACCGGATAGATTCTCGTCCTTCTCTTTGAGAAGTCCGTTCTTGCGTGCATAATCATTGACTACCCTTGTTAGTGCTGAACGGAAACCGGTCATGTGTGATCCACCATCAGGGTTGAAAACGTTGTTGGCAAAGGCTTTGATTGTCTCTGAGTAGCCATCTGTGTACTGAAGCGCTATCTCTACTTGCGAATCATCAACAGCTTTGTCTACGTAAAAAACATCTTCATCTAGTATGTCTTTACCGAGGTTAAGATGACGAACATAGCTTTGGATTCCACCTTCGAAGTAAAATGCGTATTTTTCTCCTGTTCGCTCATCCAGCAAGAAAGTCTTAAGCCCTTTTGTCAGATAGGCTTGGTGCCGCAAGTAGTCAACCACCCGCTCGTATTCAAAAACAACTGTTTCAAAAATTGTCTCATCTGGGTAAAACGTGATTATCGTTCCGGTCTTATCAGAGGCACCACCTTTTTTGATGGCTGTATCAGGAACGCCTCTTTGGTAGGACTGAGTAAACACGTGTCCATCTCGGTGGATTTCAGCGTCCAAACGAGTCGATAAAGCGTTTACAACACTTATACCAACACCATGAAGACCAGATGAAACCTTGTAACCACCGTCGCCAAACTTACCACCAGCGTGAAGTACTGTTAAAACCGTCTCGAGTGCGCTTTTACCAGTCTTTTTGTGTTTGTCTACAGGGATACCTCGGCCGTTGTCAGATACTTTAATTCCACCATCTTCTTGGATAACTACATGTATCTCTGTTGCAAAACCGGCAATTGCCTCATCAACCGAGTTGTCCGCGATTTCTTTAATTAAGTGATGCAGTCCAGTTATACCAGTAGATCCAATATACATTCCGGGACGTTTACGAACCGGCTCTAACCCTTCTAGAACCTGAATCTGCCCTGCATCATAATCTTGTTTAGCCATGTATCACCGCCCTCTTGTGCTCGTTTATATTTCCACTCTTACCCAATATTATAGATGAACGCCGTCCGAAGTTCAAGATGCCCCATTGAAGTAATTTTTGCATCATTTGCTTGCATAATGGATAGTACTTATGGTTCAATAGAAATGTAAGGTAAAAAATTAAAAATATGTTTAAAAAATTAATATCAAATATACCTTTTAACCCAAGCCTGATCACCCAGGTTAGCTTCTACTCAAAACGATTATCCCAAGAGAACTCAGTTCGAAAACTGGGTTTTTTCTTTATTACCCTGTCTCTACTAGTTCAAGGGTTCGCAATCCTCTCTCCTGCAGAACCAACCATTGCCAACCCAGATAACGACGTCTTTCGTGGTGGTTTCACCGATCAAGCCCACGCTGTTAACTCTTGTAATAGCAACTCACAAAACTTCAAAACGATTTTGGCTCACTTTGACATCACCTGTACAGATTTGTTCTTGAGCCCAGTCCGTAAAATTGATTACTCAGAAAATAACGGTGGCATGTACTCTATGGGCCGAAACAGTTACTTTGCCAACGACATCCCTATTCAAATCGCTAATGTTGGCACCTTCTACATGCGCCCATTAACAAATTGGGGCGCACATTGTTATGACGATGGAGCGGATTGTAAGGCTATAACAGGTACCAGGCCGGATGGTTCGCCATTCTGGGTCCTACTTGGATGTGGAAACATTACAATTTTTGGACCGCCAACTCCAGAGCCAGAACCAGAACCAGAGCCAGAACCAACTCCAGAGCCTAAACCAGAAGAAATTGTTTGTTCTTCCCTGTTGATGAATGTGCAAAATGAAAGTTCTGTTGCAAGAAATACAACAATCAAGTTACGCGGAAAAGCTGCCGGCAACAACCTAAAAGAAGGCACATTAGTAGATATGTTCTATGAGTTAGTAAATGCAGATAACGGTAGTGTCATAAGCTCACAGAGAGCTGAAGGAATCGGCTTTAATGGCGGCATAGCAACTGATTCAACTGAGCGATCATTCAAGCTTGAAGAAGCTGGACGTTATCAGTTCAAACTGGCTGTCAAATATGCTAATGGAACAAAGAATGCCAGAGGAAACAACCAAGGAAACTGCGTCAAAACAGTCTTTGTTGAGATCAGAAAACCATGCGACGAAGCTAAAGACGAAGAAGACTTTCTTGCCTGTATTATCTTAAGTAAGAAGGTTGAAAACCAGACTCAAGGAATCGAAGATGCTGATGGAACCCTAGCGAAAGCTGGTGATACTCTTATCTACACCTTAATCGTAGAAAACATTAGCAAAGACACCGCATTTAATGACTTCGTCGTCGAAGAAAACATCTCTGACATACTTGAATACGCCGATATCGTCGATCTAAACGGTGGCATCAAAGATACAAATCAGATAGTTAGATGGCCAGCGGTCACAATACAACCTGAAAGTACTCATGAAGTAAGCTTCAAGGTCCAGATCAAAGATCCAATCCCTGCTACCCCAGTCTCACCAAACAACCCAAACAGCTTCGATCTACAACTTACAAACGTTTACGGAAACGTTGTGAATATCGACTTGCCTCCTCCGGCTCCAAAGATAATAGAGCTTACCACAACAGAGCTCCCTAACACTGGTCCAGGAGAAACTCTTGCGGTTGCATCGGTTGTGATAGCAATTGCCGGATACTTCTTCTATCGATCACGCTTAATGAAAAAAGAAATCGAAATTGTAAAAAAAGATTACGCTAAAGGAGAAGCTTAAATGTCAGTTGAAAGAGAATCACTCTCCCCTAACAAAGAGCCGAATCCGGCCGAGTCTAAAGAAGGAAAAGAACGCCTTAAGGAATTAAAAGAAGCTGGTGAACGATCCAAGCATGAACAAAAAGACAATATCGAACAGATTCGAAGTAGCATCGAGAAAACAGCCATCAGCGGCAAAGAAGCTTCCAAGGGTGAATCTGACGAAAAAACCCCTAGTCGACCTACCTACGTAAATCGAGATATCAAAGAAGAAGCTTACCAAAGTACGCTCAAAGACGTACGTAAGCAACTTAAACCAACTCAGAAGTTCGCTAGCAGAATCATTCACAACCCTGTTGTTGAATCTGTTTCGGAAGTTGGCTCAAAGACAGTCGCAAGACCTTCAGCGATGTTAGGAGCAGGTGTATTTGCCTTAATCTCAACCTCCATTGCCGTCATCGCCTCTCGTTACTATGGATTCCGCTATAACTTCTTTGTTTTAGTAATTTCGTTGGCAATTGGTTTTATCTTAGGTCTGTTAGTAGAGCTTATCCTACAAGTCTTCAGACGACGATCAGCCAACTAGCTATTGATTGGTCGACTTAGTTTGAACGTCTTTTTGAGATAGGTTACCTGATCTGTCGATAAAGATAGTATCCTCTGCGTGCTCTTTAAGGTTTATTTCACCTTGGTGGTTATTCTCTTGTAGTTTACCCATCGCCTGGTTAACTCTAGAATTGTCATCTTGAGTGATAGGGCTTTGAGCTTTGTGCTGAGGGTTATAGCTTACATTTGCATTAGCGTTAACGTTGACTAGTGGTGCTGGAGCCTGTTGGACTGTTTGCTGCACTGCTGGTTGGACTGGTGGTTGACTGATCAGCTGCGGTGGTTGAGGTATTGCAACGGGTGGAGCAACTCTAATCGGATTCCCAACTACTGGTTGAGCGGTTTGAGTTGGTCGGCTTTGTGGTGGCTGTGCGGCCACAGGAGGCTGGTAAGCGCGAGCTGGTTGGTTCGACGGTAAATTGCTCGCACCAGGATTAAATGCTTGTCCTGGAGTCCCAGAAGCAGTTGTACTTCGTTTTTGCATCCAATTGTCCAAGAATGAAGCGTTAGCCGACGAAGGTAGAGGTGTTGGAGCACCCTGCATAGGGGTCCCGGACACACCTGGGGCTAATCCTGCTGGACGCGCTCCTGCCACACCGGCCACAGGCTTAGGTGGTGTTTTAGTCGCTAGTCTGGCAAAAATTTCTGCTTCTACCTCTGCTTTAGGACGTCCAAATTTTGCCGCTGTAAGTTGTTTAAGAGCGTCTACAAGCTTCGGATTCTCTTCTCCCATCCGAGGAACAGTCGAAATGCTAAAAGGTTGAGTCGGAACTCCTCCGATAAGCGTTCTGACGATAGCATTATAATTTGGAACTCGTAATAAATCTTCTGGTTCAAACAGAGGTTCGAAGTACTTAGAAAGAAGATCAACATCGTTTTGACCAACTCGGAATGCCACAATTGTACCGACGTTACCGAAGACAGCGTCACGAACATCTTCGTCCAACTGCGTCGTAAACTGGTTGGCCACGATTAGGTTCAAACGGAACTTCCTGGCCTCTGACATGATGGTCGCAAACGAATCTGTTGAGAAGTTCTGAAACTCGTCCACGTAAAGCGCAAAATCTGTTCTGTCTTTCTCTGGAATGTCGGCTCTAGACATAGCTGCAGCCTGGAACTTCATAACAAAGATCATTCCCAGAAGCCTAGAGTTCAACTCACCGGTGCGCCCCTTTGAAAGGTTAACGATAAGGATCTTCTTCTTGTCCATGATGTCACGAAGATCAAACGAACTCTTTGTCTGACCGATGATATTACGCATCATCTCGTTACTCAAGAAAGCACCGAACTTCGACGCCACCCAGCTCGTAACTTCACCTGCGTCATTTGACCTCTGTGCCGCAGGCCATTCTTTGGTCCAGAAATCTATGACGGTCTTATCTGTTACAAACTTAAGCTTTTCCTTCATAAAGACTGGATCAACCAAAACTTTCGGGATATCAACGAAGGTACCTCCCTGCGGATCGGCCATCAACAGTAGTGCTGCGTTTCGGAAAATCTGCTCAAATCTAGCACCGATAAACCCCTGTTTGTTAGGGTCGTAAAGTTTATAAAGCATGTTGATCGCTTCCTGAATCAAGAAGTCTTTCTGATTAACAGTCTTCCACTCGAACATGTTTAGCCCCATAGGATATTCCATGTCTGCAGGGGCGAAGTAAATTATGTCCTCTGTTCGCTCCTTAGGAACTCTGGCAAGTAACTCTAGGGCTGAGTCACCGTGCGGATCAATGAATGCAAAACCATCACCGTTAACCATATCCTGATAAGCTAAGTTCTCGAGGAAAGTCGATTTACCTGTACCAGTTTGTCCAACAGAATAAATATGTCTTTGACGGTCGTCTATTTGGAGCTTGACGGACTTCTTTGCACCCCTGAAGATGTTGTAACCAAGGAACAAACCTTCATCTGGCATATTGCGTGGAGCATCAACTTGCTTGGAAGCCTGCCGCGACAACTGAGACGTAGGCGTGTTTCTCTGATCAGGAAAGTGATACAACCCAGCCAGCTCAACCGAATTCAAGATGTTACTATCGTTTTCCTGTGGGAAAAATCGCAGGATATAGCTGGTAATAAATTCATCGATTTTTTTGGCCTCTGTAAACTTAAAGCCATTTTTCCCCTGAGCATCGTACAGTGAATAAGCCGCAACAACGTTTTTCAAAATTGATTGAGCCCTCATGTTTGTGTCTGCCGAAGCCACTATTCGGATAGTTGTTTCATAGCCCGGGTGCCGTGTTTTGTCGTCGATAGAGTCAAGAATTTGTTGATCCAAAGATGAAAGCTCAGGTTTACTTTCCTTCTTGTCTTTACCTTCTTCGCCACCTTTAACAGGGGCAATGAACAAGTTTTTTAACCACCATTGTGCCTCGGCTTTGGCCTTTGAGTCTTTCTTGCCCTCTCGTTTTGATTTGGCGACCTCAGAAGCTTGTTTTCGCCAGTCACTGTGTGCTGGACGAATCATCATCTGGATCCCCACTCCATCATTTTTATCCAACGAGGAAAGTGAGTTTAACAGAGATTGAACAGGGTCACGCTTGATATCTTGGTAGGTCCCAATCGGATATGCGAATGATTCTTTTAGAGACAGCTCACCTCCCGCCGTGCCAGCTGTTTTCCCAACGGCCGAGAAAATATTATGCTCTTCAACTTCGTCGAGACGAGCATTCGGATATGCGCTAACAATTGCTTGAGTAACCACTTCCACCATAGAGATTGGAACAGCAGCATAAAAACGCACGAAGCCGTAAGTGGCGATAATCTCGAATGAAATGTGTCTTTGGCCATAGAATTTGCGTTTAAAACCTTTCTGTAACGTCGATGCAATGATTGAGTAAATGATCTGAGCCTTTGAAATAGTTTCATCAAGAACTTCTCTTTCATCTCTCTGGCCAATATCTTTGTCATCGCTGGTTGGTGGTAATTGAATTAACAGAGGTACCATCTTTAAGCCACGTTCGTAGTTCTTCTGCTCACGAAGGGATTTTCTACTAATTGAATAAATAATTGGTACTGCAATCAATATCGTAATCAGAAAAATGATACCGACGATGGCTATAATTGGCATTATTTTTCGTCCTCGTGAGTTTGTTTGTTGAATCTCCGTTTCAAATACTCTGATTTCACTTTCCCAAGGGCAGCACTTCTGGTATATGGGTCGCCTTGCGTTTTGCTGACGACCTCTTTTGCTTTGGTCACCCATTCTTTTTCGATCAAATCAATATCATCTGCTATCTCTGGGACGGCACCGACAATGTGGCTGTGATTATCTGCCTTATGCGCTTGAGATGTTGCTTGTGCTTGAGATGTTGCTTGTGCTTGAGGTAGCACTGGTGTTTGTTCCTGTGGATTGCTTTGGTCTTCTGCTGGCTCGGGCGCCGCGACAGCACCTGCTTGATCATCAGATGGCGTTTGATCGTTCGGTGGTGGTTGCGCCTGACCTTGAGTAGGTTGGCTTACTGGTGGCAAAACAAAGTCTGCCCCACTGTTGTTATATTGATCGTCCATATACACCGAAGTATAGCAAAAGTTGGCAAATAACAACAGGTGTTATCGAGACAGGTTCAATCTGAAGATGTACCAAGTAAGTAGGCCTAGGATTGTTCCCAGTAAAAAAATATCGATAAACTTCAACTGGTCTAAACTGCCTAAAATTAACATCGTTGTAACAAGAATTGAAGAAATAACCGGAACTATCGTTGTGACTGATTTAGATTTAATCCCAAGGACTTCAAACACAATAGAAGGCAATAAATACGAGAGAATAAAAAAGCAAACAAATGGCAACAATAACAGATACAGTGGCAGTTCATTTGGATTTGTAGAAATAAAAAAAACTGGCCCGAGAATTGCCAGTGCTGTGAATATTATTGTTTTGTTTTTTAGTGTAATCATAGTGTTAAAAAAATAGCTGGACGGTAAATCCGCTCCCACATTCGAAAATATAGCGCTTACCGTCCAAGCTTGACTGACCGCTCCATTTGCCTATTCGGCTGAAGGAGCGTTGAATTGTTTGGGCAAGATTTTTGTAAGTTTTTGTTTTTTGCTTACATAGATAAATTTACAGTAGAACAGTGCTTATGTCAATATAGTATAGTTGTATTCTCGACAACAGTACCTATACCCCCTTCGGTGATGCAAATATCCGCAAAGTATAATGACCATAATTAACGTTGTAGTTTTATCTACATTCAGGCATGCTTTTCGCTTGTTCTTCAATATCCTGTGGTCTCTGTAAATATTGTACTTCCTTGATTTTGTGTTTTTCTTGGTTTTTCGTATTTTGAATTTTTTGTTAATTATCCAATGTATTGGAAATGTTTCCAGACTGTCTTTTTTGTATGAATATTGCCAAACATCATTGAAGACATTATTTATTACTTACGCTTCACCTTGCTCAAGCATGAATACATAATTGTGCGACACACATTTTTCAATTTTTGTCCAAACCCACTGTCATGCACGATTTTCTGTAGAAAAAGTTTTCTGCTTTCAAATAAATACACTTATCCATTATTGTACTTATCCGGATGCTCCCTACTCTAAATATTCAATTACTCAATCTAGACTGTGCGACCAAAACACCTATAAACTCTACTAGTGGTAAACAAACGAGGTCTTATGAGCATTTTTGCTTAAGTGTGACTGGGTAATCTAGTAAGTCGTGTTTTTTAGCAATTTTATAAAACATTTTGTTTCAAATTTGAGCATTATTTACCCGATTTTGTATCATTATTCCTATGTTTTTTGGTACTCAGAGCAAAAAGCCAGGCCTCATTTTGTGCTCAAAGAAAAAGTTATACACAGCTTTATGAAAATTATAAGCATTATCTTGTTGACATAGTTTTGACTATTTCCTAAGATGTAACCAGTACATTGAATAAATAAGTTATTCACTGTACTCAAAAACAAAAACGACATTGAAACAACGGCTTCTCGCAAGCCGTTGTTCCATAAAACAAGATCAAACAAAAACAATCTAAAAAATCATATACAAAAACCTCCGTAAGAATCACCGCCCCAAAAAGCGGTGATTTTTCTTTACACCACTATCATAGAAACTTTCTAACCTTACCCATTTTTCTTTTGAAGTCTAAAAAGCTATGCTCGACTCATGGCCACTAAATCTATTATAGAAAACGGAACACACGGATTAATCGTTGAGATCGAGTGCAGCCTCAGCAACAACTTGCCGACCATTATCATTGTTGGATTCGCCAATAAAGCCGTCGATGAATCTCGCGAGCGGATCAGATCAGCCTTCACCGCCTCTGGTATCCCGCTTCCAAAGAAGAAAATTACAGTCAACCTAGCTCCGGCAGAGATCCCTAAGCATGAGACTATCTTTGATCTAGGAATTGCCATAGCCATCCTAGAAACAGCAGGCTTAATAAAACCAGATGACACTTCAGCTTACATCGGTGAGCTTGGATTAAAAGGCGACCTCCGTGCAGCCAGAGGTATCATTGGAAAGCTCACCGTGGCCAAACAAAAAGGCATTAAGACTATCTACATTCCTACGAAAAACAGCGAGCAGGCTCAGATATTTAAAGGGATAATCATCAAGCCAGTAGACAACTTACGACAGCTCATCGGCCATTTAACAGATGTAGAACCGATTGCAACTCTGCCCTACACAAGAATCAACCATGAACAAAACAACCAGTTCATAGATTTTGATTCCATAGTAGGGCAAAGCCAGGCCAAGCGTGTTCTGGAAATCGCGGCAGCTGGAGGACACAACGTTCTGTTGAATGGTCCGCCAGGAACTGGTAAATCCATGCTTGCCCAAGCGTTACCGGGCATTCTACCACCGATGAGCGAGTCGGAAATACTTGAGGTGACTAACCTTCATAGTCTGGCCAATTTAGATTACGACAAACTCATAACCGAAAGGCCGATCAGATCACCTCATCACAGCTCTAGCGACACAGCTATTACCGGTGGTGGCAATAATCCCCGGCCGGGCGAAATCAGCCTGGCTCACAGAGGTATTTTATTTATGGATGAGTTCCCCGAATTTAAACGCCCAGCCATAGAAGCACTTCGCCAACCGCTGGAAGACGGCAAAATTAGGGTGGCCAGGACAAAACTCTCTGTTGAATTCCCTGCCAAGTTCATCCTGGTTGCCACGGCTAACCCCTGTCCCTGCGGCTACTTTGGAACCCATCGTGACTGCACCTGCTCCATTGCCCAGCTCAACCGCTACAAATACAAATTATCGGGACCCATCATCGATCGTATTGATCTGTTCACAAACGTCGAAAACATCGAGCACAAAAAGCTTTTAGATAAATCCGCCTCTGGAGATTCGAGCCAGCTCATACGAGGGCGCGTTGAAGCAGCACTACAACTACAAACAAAACGCTTCAATTTACACAAACTAAACAGCGAAATGACCAATGTAGAGGTAAAAAATCTAAGCATGATCGATACGGATGCTCGCGCCCTACTAGAGAAAGCTGCAGCCAAGCTTGAGCTATCGCCACGATCATACATGAGAACAATCAAAGTCGCCAGGACCATTGCCGACCTCGACAAAAACAGCTCAATAAACACGCAGCACATAGCTGAAGCAATCCAGTACAGGCCAAACATTGCAAATTATCATGAATAAGCTTGACCCCTGGTGTTTTATCTGTTAAAATGCTCCCAAGCAAGTATGATAAAAGCAGTTGGAGAAAACCATAAGTAACTACGTTCGCAGGAACGGTGCAATCAGGGCTCCTGAGCTTCGGGTAATTCACGAAGACGGGCGTCAGATTGGTGTGGTTTCAAAGACAGAAGCTTTAAGACTTGCACAGGAGGAAGGTTTAGACCTGGTTGAAATTTCACCAAACGCCAAACCGCCTGTTGCCAAGATCATCGACTGGGGTAAATACAACTACCAGAAGACGAAACAACAACAGAAGAACAAGAAGGCGCAAAAGGTTCAAGACATCAAACAGATGCGACTTGGATTGAAAATCGGTGATCACGATCTCATGGTTAAACTCAGAAAAGTCCAAGGCTTCCTCGACAGCGGGCACAAAACGAAAATCGTTCTCTTCTTCCGTGGTCGCGAGATGGCGCATAAAGATATCGGTTTCACTCTGGCAGACAAGATTTTGGACCACTTTGGTGATACAATATCCGTCGACCAGAAGCCACAACTTCAAGGCAAACAATTAACATTCGTAATAAGGGAAGGTCCAAATGCCAAAGCAAAAAACTCATAGCGGAACTAAAGACCGATTCAAGATTACCAAGAACGGTAAAGTTCAACGTAAGCACGCAATGACTGGCCACAACTTATCAAAGAAAAGCGCTGCACGTAAGCGACGTTTTGCTGGGTATACCACTGTTGACACACCTAAAGTTAGTAGAAGTATTAAAAAGAATCTAGGAGTCTAGGACATGCGAGTAAAAAGAGGCGTAACAACACGCGCAAAACATAACAAGATTAAAAAAGCCACTAAAGGCATGAGCCACGCTCATACCTCTTCTATAAAACGTGGTAAGCAAGCCATCGTTCGATCAATGCAATACGCATACCGCGACCGTAGGAACCGCAAACGAACCTTTCGACAGCTATGGACCACTCGTATTAACGCTGCAGCCCGTTTGAACGGCACAACTTACTCTCAGCTAATTAACGGCCTTAGTAAGGCTAACGTTGAGCTAGACCGCAAATCTCTAGCAGAGCTAGCAGTCAACGAACCAAAAGCCTTCACCGCCGTCGTCAAAACCGCCAAATAATCAACAGGCTTAATAAAAAAACACCTCCTTTGATAGGAGGTGTTTTTGGTTGATCAGGTATCGATAAGCCGGATTTTGTCACCGTCTGCAAAAGCAAACGGGTCTGATCATCTATCTGGGATAACTGTCGCCAGTTACCTCAAGCGGATTAAACCGTGGACCATGGCGGGAACCTGATAGATCCACTCCTTGCAACGAACAGGGTTTACCACTTCCACACGTCACCGTGCAGAATTGTAAGCTCTTACCTTACTCTTTTCACCCTTACCATCTTTTGAAATTCTGCAGGTTTAGCCTGCTTCTGATCGTATGATGGCGGTATAGTTTCTGTGGCACTTTCCCTAAGATTGCTCTTGGTTGCCGTTAGCAACTGTCCTTCCCTATGTTGTCCGGACTTTCCTACCTCTGTAAAATTGAATTTTGCAGAGATCGATCAGATGATACCTGATCATAAACATTCTATCACTTAACAGAGGTAATGTCAATACTTATGGTCGCTGATTATCCTAAGTCGTCCACTTCGAGCTAAATTATCTATTACTGTTCTTTCTGACCAATATTTATTGGAGCAACTTCAATTATCTTGTTTGTAGAGGGCCGGTACAACACCGCCTTACGTGCTTGTGTAAAAATAAGTACCTTGTCCCCGTTAACAGCGTTAACAAAAAACGGCTGAGCACTTAGCTTGCTAACATCACTAACCGTAGCGATGGTTGGCGTTTCGTTTTCTGGTAGTTGAACAAGATTACCAACTTTCTGAGTGATATCGAGAACCTCTTCTCGGGCGGCCTCTTGTGGATTTGATAGTCTGGTAATTTCTTTTTTGGCTTCCTGGTACTGATTGCCAAGGTATGCTGCACCACCGAGCGCAATCAACAACACAAAGATAACAAAAAGTTTTTTCTTTGTTAATTTGCCCCGTCGGCGGCTTGTCGATCTACGATTATTCATTTCTGTATTTTGTGATTCACTAGACATGTATTCCCCTCTCTTAGTAACCTTTTATTATTTATACTAGTTTATCGGTTATGCCTACCAATTGCAAGGTTCAATTTAGAACATGCCTTAACATGCATATTAACTAGCGTACAGCTCATGTTTATGTATTATATGTAACTCCACCGCACCTATATTATGTAACTACACCGCACCTATATATTGAATAAGCTGTGCATAGGTAACTCCCCTGTTAATCTTATACTATCTACTATCTTTGAGTAACCGGATCTTTAACGGCCACGGCTGTCCAGGCAAGATCAACGTCACTTGTGGCTGGCTCTTTCAGTACGATAGTAAAGCCGTTGGCCGTTAGGTCTTTGTAAGCATAGTCTACGAATTGCCCGTCTCGTACGTTTACTGTTACAACCGGCAACTGGGCATATGGCCGGGTAAAGTCTACGCGTACTGATTGTTGGCCAGCAGTTATCGTAGCAAAACCACCAGCGTCATTATTGAAGGTCGCGCGGCCTTCAAATAATACATCATTGTTAAATACCGTCTTTTCAACAAATGTTACGAGCTTATGGAAGATAGCATTGCCCTTAAACTCAGCCGGGCCAGTGACTTGCAAGCCGCCGTTGGCGAACAAGGTTCCGGTAACTTTCATATCAAGTGACACCGTAGCGGTTTTAATGTTCACTGAGCCAAGATCAACCAGGGTTGTTTGTTGTGTTGTCGTGCCTAGTGCCGCATCCCCTTCATTGCCAGAAGGTGATTGCTCATCATGATCAAGCGCCGCAACCTGGTCACTAAGGCTTGAGATGCGATCAGTGAAGATTTCTAGCCCCTCAATTTGATTGGCCTTAACTTTGTCAGCCGTTATAGTACCTTTGAAGTTAGCGTTGCCCGCAGCGTCAAAGCTAATAGTTTCTTCCCCGTCTGGGTTTGTAACTACAAACCTGCCATCATCACCAAGTTTTAGATTGATATCTGTACCAGTAGATGCCTCTATGGAATTAAGAGCAACTTCATCAGTTGTAACTTTTGGCGTAATTATCTCAAGCCCAGCCGCCAGGCGATCCGTGTAAATTTCTGACAAATCAGTAGCTTCCGAGAGTGTTTCTTTTTGAGAAATAAATTGATTAAGCGCCGTCTTCCCAATATCGTCCAAAGAAAGTTGAGTTCCATCTTGGCTAAGTCCTAGCACTCCAGGCAAAATATCAGCCAGCTTTGATCCGTTACTGTAATCCGTTTTAATGAAAGCCATGACCTTTCCCACTCCCTCGCCGTCAAACTCACTCATAGCCTGTCCGATAACCTGTCCGGCTTTAGTGGCACGCATTGCGACTCCCGGTGTAGAAGAAGAAGTCAGTAAATCTCCGAATTTGATCGGCCCGTTTTCTGTTGTCACTTTCACCGGTACTCTTCCGGAAAAGGCCACCATAACCGGACTAGTTCCTGGATCATCCAAGGTTCCCATTGTAAGGCTCGGCGAAGTTGAAATGATACCAAAAGCATTCGAGTCATAAGCGTGATCACTTTTCTTGACACCAGCATTCAAAGTTGAATCGAGTGAAACCACATCTCCAGGCCCTATACTCGTATCCTTGGTTCCGTATATTTCCGCCAAGTCAGAGCCGGCTCCTATTTTTGTGATCACTACGGAACTGCCAGCTTTTAAGGATGTTGAGTTGGCTGTTTCCGAGCCGTGATAGAGTTGTAGGTCCCCGGAGACGGTGACCACAATAATACCTTCGATGGTTTTCTGAACAACATTGGTAACGGTTTGCCCACCGGTGTGGAGCATGTTGGCCGTGGTCGTCGCGTAGGCAGAAACGGCCACATGTTCATAGATCTGCCCGGCAGTTGCTCCTACATCATCCGCCACACCGGAGATAGCAGCCGTACCCGTTGAAGGATAGAGCAGTGTCATTTTATGTGCCGTGTCGGTACCAGTAAAGTTTACTCCGTACGACGGAGAAGTTGTTCCTAAGGTCGTGGTATCCATAATCCTATACTTAAAAGCGTATGTACCAGCGGCAAGTGTTGTATCGAGATCCGTCACCTTGGTTGCGGTAGTAGTGGCATTCACATGATCACTCGCTACGGATTTAGTAATCGATCCGCCGCAACCAACGCACGAAGTAACAGTTAACGCTCCGGCTCCGGTGATAGACCAGCCGGTAGAATTAATAGCGGTAGTGTCTAAGGCGTCGCCGATAGTAATGGTATCGGCATCCGTCGTCGCCAGGTTACCGATGTTAATCGTGTCGCAGGCGGCAGAGTTACAAAAGTCAATAGAGGTAGCATTGGTTTTGCCAAGCTGCAAGGCTCCTGCTCCATTAGTATCTAGTCCTTGTGCAGCCGC
Organism: bacterium; assembly: GCA_030856205.1. Classification (GTDB taxonomy): domain Bacteria; phylum Patescibacteriota; class Saccharimonadia; order Saccharimonadales; family JAGQNJ01; genus JALYPT01. The sequence continues at coordinate 44,778 of JALYPT010000016.1, forward strand.
GACAGTAATGTTGCCAGCATTATTTACATCAAAGTTGGGTGTATCAATTAAGTTAGTGAACGTTCCAGTCATGGTTAGTCCAGTGGTGGTTGTTCCTGCTCCATCAGCGATTAATATGCCGCTACTAATAGTTCCGGCAGTACCCAATACCTGTATACCATTAGTCATAGTCCCGGCTCCGGTTTGTTCAACTAGAAGTCCGTTAGTTAAAGTACCCGAAGCAATCGAGTTAAATATCCGCTCTGCCGAAACTCCGGCAGTATCTTGATTCTCAATCGTAAATGAGGTAGGAGTGGCAACTTCGCCTAGGGTAAAGGCAATATTTCTTCCTGAAGTAGTTAGGATGGTAGCACCTGTGTCATAAGCTCCCTGCAAGCTCGCACCAGCCCCTCCAGCATCTGCCGAACAGGCCCAGACATCAGTAGCTTCATTCCATTTAAGTATCTGGGTGTCAGAACAACCTTGTAGTAGAGTTAGGCCGCTGGCCAGGATTTCCATGCCAGAACCTGAGCTAGTGGTGGCAGACAAGCCATCGGCTGAAGGAGCTATGGTAAGAGCAATGTTATCTGCGTTAGCGATAATACCACCATTGGCCGAGACGATATCAAACGTTGGGGTCGAGCCTTCCCCAGTAGCGGTACCGGTTAGTCCGGCTCCAGCCGTAATAGAAGCTACATAGTTGCCGGCAGTATCGGTTCCTAGAGT
>JALYPT010000002.1 GCA_030856205.1 bacterium
GAAGAATTGGCTAATTTTTACAGTCAAAAGATGGGTTTACATTTGGCTCAACAAACGTGTTGTTAAGAAGTCTAAACTGTTGATAACCCCTACTGAATTCGTGAAGAACGACGTCGAAAACTTCACAGGAGTAAGTCCAAAAAAGATAACGGTAACGCTGGAATCAGCCGACAAAATCACCGACGAACCGGAACCCAACGAGGAGCTAAGAAACTCTAGATTCATCATGTATGTCGGAAGGCCGACTCCCCACAAAAACCTACGCAGGTTGATCGTGGCATTTTCAGAACTTCAAAAGGAACACGCTGATTTGCACCTAGTTTTTGTCGGCAAAGAAGACGAAAATTCTGATGAACACAAACGTTTTATAGAGAAAGAGAAAATAAGAAACACTTTATACACCGGCTTTGTCAGCGAAGGAAGTCTTCGTTGGCTGTACGAAAACACCGCTTGTTACTGTTTTCCGTCTCTTAGCGAAGGTTTTGGCCTGCCTGGGCTTGAAGCACAGATCCATGGAGCACCAGTAGCCGCCAGCGACGCAACCTGTATTCCAGAAGTGCTCGGCGATGGCGCACACTACTTTGATGGCTTGGACGAGGGAGACATGAAAGACAAAATCGCCGAAGTTGTTTCGGATGAAAAACTAAGCAAAAAACTAGTAGCCAACGGATCCAAAAACGCCGAAAGATTCTCGTGGCACCGAATGGCCAAACAAACTCTCGAAGTTTTCGACCAAGCCCTAAAAGACTAATCGCTGGCGGGCTTGAGGACGATGTGGCGGTCACGGCCTTCGCCGACAGATTCTGTGACCAAACCGTGTTCGCCGGCCAACTTATGCACAGTTCGTCGATCAGCGGCGTTCATAGGATCCAACGCCAATTCTTCCCCTGAGTCTTTGACCTTTTTCACCCATTCTTCTGCGGTTGAGGCAACTTTCTCGGCTCGCTGTTTTTTATAATCTGCAACATCGATGTGAACACGGGAAAACTCGAAACCTTGAGACCTAAGGGCAGAACTGATCATATATTGCAAAGCGCGCAATGTGTCGCCGCGTTGACCAATTAGAAAGCCGTTTAGATGAGTGCTTGGCACGTGTAGCTCGACGATGTCGCCTTCTTCACTGCTTGTGGCATAGACATCGGTATTTAGCCCAAAGAACGATATCAAGTCCTCTATGTACTTCTTAGCGTACCTTATTGATTCTTCCATTACTTCCTCCGTTTAGATTTATTACCGGAAGTTTTTTTGCCCTTTTTTGTTTGTTTTTTCTTTTTTGCCGGGATGACCTCAGCTTTGATTGCTTTATTGCTTTTCTTATCTGTTGCGGTGGCTTCTAGTTCTTCGGTATCATCTTGCAAGACCCTCTTTTGTTGTATGAGTGCAATTACACCACTGGTCAACCAGTAAAGCGGTAGGGCAGAAGCCAAACCGTAAGTAAAAACAAAAACCATGGCAGGTATGAGAAATTTTGTAGATCGGGCAATTGCGGCGTTGACGTCGCTGCTATCTGACTTTTCTCCATTTTGCGCACCTTTGAAGATGTCCTTGAGGCTCTTTTGGTCCTTTTCATTCGGCTGAATCTGCTTAGCTTGATAAAACTGCACTATGGCCGAGGCGAAGACGATGATAAATGCTGGAAGGTAAAAGCCCATTTCGCCACCTGCAGCCCGTGACAGGTCAACGAAGCCAAAGAGCGTTTCGTCAAAATGCTCAATATTCTCAACAAGCGGCTTTATGAACGAGTACGCTAGGTTGTGTATAGCTTCTGGGTCTTTCACAATTTTCTGGATGCCTTGGTACAAACCAATGAATATCGGCAACTGCACAATCAAAAGTCCGATAGGAGCCAGTGGATTAATCTCTTTTTCTTTATACAGCTCCATAACTAGGCGGGATTCTTCTTGTCGATTACCCTTAGCTTCTTTTTTTATCCTTTTTATCTCTGGTTGAAGCTTGCGCATGGCCTTGGAGTGGTGAAGTTGTTTTCGAACCAATGGCCACATCAAGAATCTAACAACAATAGTAAATATAATAATCGCCAAACCAAAGTTGTGTCCTGGAATTATCGCGTAAATCAGGATTAGCAGATTCATTACCGGCTGGACAATAAAAGTATCAAACATAGCTCGAGAGATCTCCGTTTATTCTGGATTTATCATAGCATACCGTTCGGACAGATTAAGACATTATTTTGGCATTTTTTAAAGAATCGGTAATAAGTGCTTCGAGTTTCGACGCATCCATAGTTGCAGTTTCATCTGTAAAAACTATGAAAGCTAAGTCGTGCGGGGAGGTGAATTTGTCTGAGTTTTTTCGAAGTATTTCAAAGAAACGTCTACGAATCCGGTTTCTGACCACCGCTGACTTGTTTACTTTCTTGCTGACGATTACTCCGGCGCGCCAATCTGATCGATTAGACGCTTGGTACTTGAGAGCAAACTTGGACGTCTTGAGATTATTGGCCCTTGGTAAAAATTTCTTTAACGCAAATGGCCCGACAAATCTGTTCTTCTTCAAAATCATAAATCAATTATACAGGAGTAGAGGATACTTAACGTGTTAAGTAGTGTCTATGATTTAAGTGGCATGATGATGTGAAGGTAATTATCGCTCTTGCCACTAATTTTTATTGGCTCTAACTTGCCGTTGAATGAGAAATCAACGTCCTCCCCTTCTATCGCCCCCAGGCCATCTAGCAAGTAACGACTGTTCAATGTAATTTCGCCCTCGCCCTTGACCACAGCAACGGCTTCAGAGGTGTTTTCGCCAACCTGAGAGGCGACTGAGTGTACGCTAATTTTGCTTTCATCGGCGTTTAATTGAACCGTTATCGAACCGGCTGTCTCTCTTGCAAACAGGGATGAAACCTTTGTGATACTGGCCAGGTCTTCTTTTGCTAGTTTTGCAGTATTAGTAAACTTTGGCGGAATCAACTTCTTGTAATCCGGATAGTTTCCGTCGATCAATCGAGCAACCAGTTCGACTTCTCCACAGGTTATCAACACCTGTTGATCATCGTGCTTGAACTGAATCTTTTCAACGTCGCCAACTACTCTCAAAATCTCTTGCATGGCGTTGGCCGGAATTAATAACTTAACTTCTTTGTCCACATTGGCAATGCTGGCTTCAGCTAAGCGGAAACTATCGGTTGCGGCAATAAACAATTTACCTTCGTCCGTCATAAAATTTACACCGGTAAGAACCGGTCTTGCGTCGTCGGCCGATGCGGCAAAAACAACCTTTTGAAGTGCCGTCTTAAACTCACCCGCGTCAATTTCCCAACCCACACCGTCTTTGATTTCTGGCATAACCGGAAACTCTTCGGCGCTTACCCCGTTGATAGTTGAACTGTAGTGTTCGGCTTCGATGTGAAGCTTGTGGTCTTCTTGCTTGAGGTGAATTTTACCCTTTGGTAAGTTGTTTATAAAATCCTGCATAAGCCTGGCCGGAACAGTGATCGAACCCTCTTTTTGAACTTTTGCACCAATGTTCTGTGTTATTGCAATGTCTAGATTGGTCGCTGAGATCGAAAGCCTAGAATTTACAATCTTGAGTAGAACGTTTGATAAAACCGGTAATGAACTTCTTCCTCCTGCTACCCGTGCGACAACCGATAGTGCTTTGTTTAGATTTTCTTGTGTTACGTCTATTTCCATAATGTTCCTTTCACATCCTTTACTTAATATATGTAGTTATAGTTATAGGCCCTGTGGTTTGTGTGTATAAAAACCGTGAAACTTCTCTGTCTAAGACCTTTTTGTATGTGTACAGCCTGTTCACGGCCTGAGTACAAAAAGAGGATAACTTATTTATCCGCGCTTCACCTTCCTTTTTTATACCCAGGCTAAGCGATTTTGAACACATACTAAAGACACTTAAACCCATGCCGTCCACAACCAATCCACAGCTACGCATAGATCCGCTCCTTAATCTTAGACACCGCCGTTTTCAGGGTTTTATCCTCGGCCAGCATCTTTTGAATCTTGTCGACGCTGTGCATGGCGGTTGTGTGGTCTTTTCGCCCAAGTTCTTTGGCGATTTTAGGGAAACTAAGCTTGAGCTCGGACCGAAGTAGATACATTGAGATCTGACGAGGCATGACGATATCTCTGTCTCTTTTGGCGCTCATTATGTCTTCGACGGAAACTTGGAACATCTTGGCCGTCTTTTCGATGACCATCTTTGGTGAAACATGCTTTGGCCGACTGGTTGAACCTATGATCGATTTGGCCAATTCTAAGCTTGGCTCGATCTGTTTCATGTCGCAGGTAGCAATAAGTTGGTTTAAGACACCTTCGAGCTCACGGATGTTGGTGCGGATGTTGTTTGCTAGGTACTCGACAACATCTGGCGGAAGTTCGATATTTTTTTCGGCAGATTTTGACAGAACGATAGCGCATCTGGTTTCAAAATCAGGGATTTGCATATCAATACTCATTCCCATCGAGAACCTTGAACGTAGTCGCTCCTCTAGAGTTAGAAGGTCTGTCGGCGGCTTATCACTACTGATAATAATCTGCTTGTTGGCCTGATGTAGTGCGTTAAAAGTGTGGAAGAATTCTTCCTGAGTCTTTTCTTTGCCAGCTATGAACTGAATGTCGTCTATGATCAAAACATCAGCAGAACGGTAGTAACCAGCGAAATCGGTGTTTTTCTTGAATCTAATCGCGTCCAGGAACTCCTGTACGAATTGCTCAGAGGTAACATAAACTACATTAGCGGATTTATCGCGCTTTCGTATTTCGTTTCCAACGGCTTGTACCAAATGCGTCTTGCCAATTCCGACGCCTCCGTAAACAAACAATGGATTGTATTTGTTGCCGGGTTCAACCGCAATTGCTTGGCAGGCAGCATAAGCAAGCTCGTTTCCAGACCCAACGATGAAATTCGTAAAAGTGTAGCGTTTGTTTAGCCCTTGTCTATAACTGTGTGATAGTGCTGATCGCGATCTGGCGGCGCTTCTTTCTGGAACCAAGATTGGCTCTTCGTCCTGAAACTTTTTGTAGGTACCAGAGTGAATTTTGAATTCGATTCTCTCTGTCTCAACACCCTGGTTGGTTAAAGCATCGTTGATTAACTTTTGAAACTTTGTCTCTAGTTGGTTTTTGATAAAAATGTTTGGAACACCAATAGTTAACTGGTTGTCTTTAAATTTGAGAAGACTAGTGTTTTTGAACCACGTATTGAAGTTGGCAGTTGACACTGATACCTCAATTTCACCTAATACTGCTTGCCAGACGTGGTCTTGCACCGAAACCCTCCATTTATCCACAAAGTTTTAAGACTGTGTAATTGAATATAGCATCTGCCAAAAAAGTTTTCCACATTTAATTACAGATAAGCGTGTTATTTTGCTTAAAGTGGTAACAGAGTAGAAGTTATACACAGAAAGATCCAACACCTTTGAACCTGTGGATAATAGCCAAAAATCCGTGTATAAACTCCCTTGAAAAAATCTCACAACATTGTGTTTTCTACACGCACGATCTTTAGATTTTTTACCAATAACATCAAAACACCAACCCACCCTTGAAGTAACAGGGAAAATAATGTACAGTAGGCTTCATGCCAAAACGAACTTTTCAACCAAAGACTCGAAAACGAGCTCGAGTACACGGATTTTTAAAAAGAACTTCTTCTAAGAACGGAATCCGAGTTCTAAAATCTCGACGCCTAAAGGGCCGCAAGCGTCTTTCAGCCTAATACGATAAGTATTTACAAATAATCAACTTCTTTGCTTTATAATCAAAGTAATGATTGTAAGTTTGAGTTTAAAGCAGTTTCGCTCCTTTGACGTGGGCAGTTTTGAGTTTGAACCAGGGGTGAATATTGTAGTTGGACCAAACGCCAGCGGAAAAACAAATCTACTCGAAGCATTACTGATCGTTGCCCAGGGTTCTAGCTACCGTGATCGCGACATTGAGCTTATCCACAGCGGTAGCCCATGGGCAAGAATAAACGCTTTGACCGAAGATAATATAACCAGAATTGTTAAGCTTGAGCGAGAAAACAAGAATATTAAGTCTTTTTCAATTGATGGAAACAAATACCTGCGCCTGCCGTTTAGTAAAAGAATTCCAGTTGTAGTGTTCGAGCCCAACCAACTTCACTTCATAACCAGCTCGCCAGAGCTTCGGAGGTTGCTCATAGACAGTTTGCTTGAGCAACTTGAGCCAGAGTTCGGCACAATCAAACGTGCTTACCTGCGGGCGTTAGCACAGCGCAACTCGCTTTTGAAAACTCACAACCCGCAGCAGAAGCTTTTTGCCTGGAACATACGCCTAAGTGAATACGCCACAAAAGTAGTCGAATATCGAAAAGAAATTATTAAGACTTTGAATGATCAAATCAAAACAACCTACAGTGAGTTAGCCGGAAAAGACCAGGTTCCGACGCTAAAATATCAGAGTAAACTCGACATCAGCAACTACGCGCAAAGCATGCTCAAAAATCTAGAAACGCGAGTTGCGATTGATATTGAACGTGGTTTTACTACGATTGGGCCACACCGCGACGATATTGAAATGTTTATTGATGACCAATCGGTATTTACTACGGCTTCCAGGGGTGAAATAAGGACATTGCTTTTGGCAATAAAACTGACAGAGGCGGACTTACTGAGCCAAAAACACGATCAAAAAACCCTAATGCTTCTCGATGACGTTTTTGGCGAACTCGACGAAAGAAGACGAAAAGCCCTCACTGAACACCTCAAAAAACATCAAGCCGTCATCACCACCACCGACGCCGACATCGTCGTCAGCAACTACGCGAGGCACAGCAACCCAATAGTGCTTTAAAGACTGCCAATTTTTATTGAATATAGCTCTCTGTTAATACCAGAATTTTCTATAGCCGAATTTAGTTTGTCTTTAACTACTTTTTTGATCGTGGAATCATAGTCAAAACTACCATCAGACTGTCTTTGCAAAGCACCAAGCTCTGGAACAATGTAAATAAAGTTCTTGTAAATGTTTATGTCCCGCACCTCCGGAACCTTAGAAAGATCAAATATTTTTTTGTCAATTTCGGTATCAACATCTGTGACTCGACTAACAAGTAGCGCCCTTTTGTTAAAGTTGCCGTCAATAATGCAAAGCAGTGACTCTTTGGACTGGAAGCTTGAGCCACATTGCTTATAACCACCCAAAGTGTATTCATACGAACCCGTTCCGGTCGTTGGGTCAACCACTAGCAATCCTTTGTCGTTTAGAACCAAAACCACATTGTCTAATACTATTATGCGATCAACACCACCTACTATGGACCTCTGAAAAACGGGCTTATCCCCAGAAATATCATAAACATCTACCACGTCATTCCAAACACAAACAAGATTGTTGCCACAAAGTGCCGCATTCGAATAACCCTTTTCAAACGATATGTGTCGGTTTTGGTCGTTTGCAAAAACCACCAACTCTGTTTTTTTCGGTTTTGTGTCCAATACATCATTGTTATCATCATTGCCAATGTCATTGTATGTAAATATGACAACGTTTGAATTAACGCTCGATGAAGCGAGTTTAAGAGACGCGTCTTTGACACCCTCGATGTTTAATTTTTGAATAGTTTTGAGGTGCTCATAGTACCAAGCCTGACTATTTTGTAGTACTACCGCACCCCCGTTGTAAGGGTAGAAATAGGTTTCATTCGAAGCTTGTAGACCCTCTTCCAGAAATTCTCCTTGGCTCAAGTCAAAAGCTTTGTTTGCCAAAAATGCTTGATAGCCAGAAGGATAATAATCTATATCTGTCGACCCTCTATTATCCGCAAAAACAATGTTCCCAGATTTTGTCCTGACAAAACCAGAGACTGTTCCGTGCGATAGATCGTTGGTCTTTTTAACATACGTGGCCAAATTCTTAGTGGCCGGAACATGTTGATTGAGCTTGTCGGTTGTCGAAGAGTTGCAGTCATAAGAGTAAAGAATCGAAGAAACTAGGTGCATGCATGTGCCCGGGTTATCGCCTACAAAAACCCTATCTTTTTCTTTCTTAAGATCAACTGTTACACTCGAGGTTCTGAAAAAACCTTTAGTTTTGAAGCTCGCATAGCCGTTAGACGAACCTTGCGAAACCAAAACTTCGTATTGATTTTTTCTGACAAATTTCTTGGCAGTTGTTTTATCAGTGTTTTCGAGCGACGATGTCCGTTCGACTTGATTTATGAGTTCGACATCCCACTTTCCAGGCTGTGTATTTTGTATTGATACTTCGACGAATCCATATAAACTGGCCAGATAAATCAAATATCCTAGAATTATAAAAACCAGAGCAAAAATAGATAAGCGTAAAATGTTTTGTCTTATGAAGTAAGTAAATCTTTCCATCATCGTAGGGACGCTCCTATGCAGCCCGAGCTTGGCAGGTCGGTGAGCTTTGGAATCGCAGTCCCATTATAGATGGCCTGAAAGAGCGGTTGTGGACATACCTTCGTACCGTTTACGATAATACCAAGATGCAAGTGAGGACCGGTTGAATGACCAGTGTTTGCTGAATGCATGATTAGTTGGCCTGCGGATACTCTATCGCCAGGCTTAGCGCCCTCTACCGAACCGCCGTCACTACCATGACAGTAATTCAACGTATAGCCATCATCGGTGTCAACGCTTACTCCGATTCCACAACCTCCTCCTGATTGTCGTATAACTCCATCTGACATAGAGTAAACGGGCGTACCAACAGGAACGCCCAGATCAGATGCTGGGTAATCATGATGCGGCTTTGTTAACCAGTCCGGATGATCCTCGAACCATGTCCTATCAAGCGGTAAACTATACCCACCAACGATTTGCCCACCCTCGGTTACACAACCTATACCATTGCTTGTGGATGGCACCGTCGTTGAACCATACTCTGCCAGGTATTTTTGTGATTCGACGGAGCGTTCAGCCGTCTTTTTATCAAAACACGCTGCAGCACCGGGTCCAACGCAAGGAATTTCGTAGTGTTCCAGCCAGATTCGCGTTGTTTCAGTAAGATCGTCCGAAGCTAACATTGGATCCAAAACACTAGTTTTATAAGACGTCTCAAGTTCCTGCTTCATGTAGTCTAACTGCAACTCAAGGTCCGATTTGTCTTTACCCTGACTTGTTGCAAAATTTTCTAGGCCAGTTAGACGACCGCCAAGCCATTGTATTAAACCATATGCACCACTTGTTGGGTTTATCGCCTCTGGATTGAAGCCAGACTCGGCCAATATATTTCCCATAGCTCCTGCGGCTTGAATTGGCGTAAAGCCCACCTTGTTGATTAAGTACCCCCAGACTATCTCCGCAGTCCCCGATCCAGTCAAAGCATAAGAACCAGTCGTCGGACATACACAAGAGGCAGTGACCGAGGGACCGTTAACGGTTGATGACGGTTCGCAAACCACAGTGTCTTCATAAAATGTAGTACCTTTAAAAATTGCGTCATGATCAACCTGACTGATTGCACTGGCCGATTTGCCCAAAGAAAAAAACAACATCTGCCCCGACAAAAGTAGCGAAAGGACAATAATTAATGATCGTTTTATCATAGGCCACACCTTCCCGGTCCAGCGTCCCAGTGCCAGGATTCATTGGCTAGTTGTCCAATGCCAAATTTTTTGGCGTTAAGCTCCATCCATTTGTACGTTCTTGAGTCAGTTGTTTGTTTGTTTGCGCATGTAGTTGACCCAGGTCCAGCGCCACCAAAACTTGCATCATCAAGATCTACTGCATGCCCTGCCTGGTGATTTGACCTGCCTGGCTTGGCGACCGCGTTGTACGTACCAGAACTACAGCCTGCATCGTCATTACATAGAGCATCTTGATGTGCGTACGTCCTGTAAGAACTTACCGCTGCCAATGTCAAACCATCTGCTTTCGCGGCTTCAAACAGGGCCAACCATGCACCGGAAACTCTTGAATTAACGATGGCATTTCCATCCGCTCCATCTACATAAAATGTAGTTCCAGGATTACTTTCATCACTTTTGCTTTTAAAGCCTGGTATTGCACAGAGTCTGGCCGAAACTTTATTGCCTCCAGAGTAAGCATCCTGAGTTACACCAAGATCGGTGGTACCTGCAGCGCATGCTATTGAAGATGAGTCCGCTCCAGGATCCCCAATAATTACTCCACCGTCGTTCGGCGAGCCAGGGTTTACCGGACTAACGGTGCTAGAAGCAACTTGAGAATCAAGCCCTGTACCACTGGAGTAGCCATTGGTGAAGCCAAGGCTGTCTTGAACTCTAGCGTCTAGGATATGGCAACTATATATGGTCTGGGCATCCTGACTTTTCAAGTCTAGTATAGCGTCAGAAGCTAAACCTCCAATACCTTCTCCCGCCCATCTATAAACCTCGGCGTAGAATTTGCTTGAATCGCGGACTTCATCCCATGTTAATCCGAGCTCGGCTTGGATTTGATCTAAAGACTTGCCTGGTTCACGTCTATTGGCTACTTCGTCAAAGTTGGTTCCGCTATAGATCGTCATGGATAAAGGATCCATTTCGACGCATTCCGGAGGTATGTCGTATTTATCAACACCGGCCCAATCAGCCAGATCTCTGGCATCAGTAGCCTGAGCGTTAGCGGGGCTTAAAAAGAATGATTTTGCCCAGCTAAAGCTAAAGACGTTTTTGAATGCAGAAACAAAATTTGTTGTCCACGATTTTGTACTGATTGCAAATAGTGATTTTGCAGCCACAGACTCATGATTATCAAGTGAAGCATAACGTTCATAAATCGACATGTCATCACGAAGTTCTTGTTGGTATTGAATTGCCAACTGCGTTGTATAAGCACGTGATTCTGGGGTAGAGGCGATTCCGCCTGTATCGCGAGTAGATGTTTCTGCGCCACCGGCGCTTCCTGCTGCTGCGAAATTTACTGTCTCACCCGGGTTTGAGCCATCAAAACTTGGGGACAATCCAAAATATTTTAATAATTCTTCCATGGCACGTGCTGAAACTGATTCAGAAAGTTTATTTATATCATCCGTTACCCCGAACGCGTCAGTTACTGTCGTTATTATTCCATCCGAGGCGGAAGCGAAGAAGTCTGCGACGGTTTCAAAACCAGGTACTCCTTTGACACCATTAACCGCATCGGCAATCGGACCGAATACTTTTCCAACTGAATTTTCGTAGCCATTAACAAAATCTTCTACTGTTTTTCCACCTCCGTTTGGTTTGTTGTTGTCGCAAAACCACGCAAAATCCGTTGGTTTTTTCACATAATCTTCGGCACAGTATTCATTTTTAATGGCTGAGGCTATTGCGGCTGCTTCGACCGAGTTCTGTTTTACGTCGTTAACCATCGACCAACCTTCACTATTTCCCCAGTCTGTTGTTTGCATTAGCTCCATGGTTGCACCAAAATCTTCGCCGTCAATCTCTCCGGTTCGGATCTGATCACGAGCCGTGGTCAACATGGTGTGAACGGCTACCACGTTTTGAAGACGGGCATTTTTTGCAACACTAATAAGCTGCGGCCCTCCATCTCCAATCGCCTTGTCGATGACGGCTATCCTTTTTAACCATCTCCACGCTGTTGCAGGGCCATTAAATTTCAATAACCCTCGTAGTTCTTTGGCAAATTTTTCGGATGGCAAGAGGTTATCAGTGGCACTTGAAACATTTGGATCAGGTGCTTCAAGGGCTGTTTGTGCAGCGTCCGCAATCTTTTCCGAATCTGCATCGCTTGTTCCAGAAATATCAATATCATCCGAAGTGTCATTCGGTGTGCCATTGTCATTATTTGTATCTGAATCATTCACACCGTCCGTGGTCCCTGGTTTTCCGCTCTGCGTTTCTGGGTTGGCCGGATCGGCGTTTCGTGCGCACTTTGCCTTGGGGTCCAGTAGGCAGTTCAAAAATTTATTTATATTACCATTTCCAGAAAAGACTTTGTTGATAATTCGAGATTGTATATCAATTTTTTTCGTTTCAATCCTAGTCCTGGTTTTTTCAAAGAATCGCCAATCTCTAACCCCGATCATATTTTGCCTGTCTTTTCTGAAATGATATCGTTTCAGAACTTCGTGGCTTCCAAATTTTTCTCTAGACTGCTGTCGCAAATACTTACGGGCTTCAGCATCCGACTTAAAAACTTGCGTCGAAAAGAGCTCATCGAACTCTCCACTCATCGCATTCCTTAAATTAAGTACAGATTGTAAATCTGTCGGATCTAGTGCATCAAATTCTGCAGAATATCTACTGATCACATCGAAAGGAATTTCTTGATCAAGATTTACTGTAATTGTGGCTGCACTTATTCCGTCTGAATTTCTAATACTAGTGACAACTATCCCCTCCTCTTCAAAAAGCTCTTTCTCCCAGTTTGATGTTTTGTTAGATCTATACCAATCTCTTGCCGGATTGTCTGTATCAACGTTCCAGGCTCTGAAGGCGGTACTCTCTCTATCGCCACCCCCTTCTCCAAATTCGGTTAGCCTCATTCGGACGTAAGATCGCATCCATCTGTCAGATCGGCGGTCGAAGGTTGCGTTAAAGCGAGAGAAGGTTTGAGAGTCAATGTTGTTCAAAAGATGTTCAAGTTGGAAATTTCCAAGAAAGCTAAACAAGCCGAAAATACTAAGACCGATTCCCAGTATTCCTGCTCCCGCAGCTCCAGCTGCAGCACGTTTGCCCATAGAGATTCCGGCAAAACGCCGCTTTTTTACATTTCCTTTTTTGTCGGTTTTAAAAAACGAATCGTTTTCTTTATTGTCTGTATCTTTTTGTGCCAATCCAGAGGCAGTTGAGCCGAGTTTCTTTTGAAGTGCTGCTTTCTCGCGCTCGCCTTGTCGGGCAAATGCCTCACCTGCGCGCCCTCGACCAATGCCAAGTTTGCTGTTTTCGGCACGATTTAGTCGTTTTTCATCTTTAGCTACAGCTTTAGTTTCTCTGGCATCTGATTTTTCTGTTTGCTTGGCTGCGCGACGTTCACGAAAAGAAGGGTTTTTGCCCTCGTTTGGATCTGGATTTTCATCGTCGTATATTGCCATAATAATTTAAATCATTTCAAAAACTGGCACCCCATGGTTACCTGGTTTCATTATAGACTTTTGCAAACGGTACAACAACCCGGTTAAGGTGTCGTAGGAGGCTGAAAAACTGGAGCGGGTGCGCCGGCTGTTGGTGGCGTAGGATTTGTCGGAGGTGGAGGTGTGGCCGGAGGTTGCGGTATCGGATTTGGAACTGGCACCTGAGCTGTTCCAGGAGTAAGAGGAATTTGGCTTGTTGCGCCTGCTCCAAAGTCGATTCCGCCAGTTCCACTAACTTCACCTTGTTCGATCCTTGCAACTTCTTCTGGATTTGTTGTAATCAGTTCGGTTTCGGTTGGGCTGGCTATGACCTGAATGTGTACATGGTTTTGGCCGGCAAAGAATAAGCCTTGTCCAACCGGAAATTGGCTGAGTCTTTTTTGTTCCTCATCGGTCAGCTTGAACACGTCGGCCAAAACATCAACAGCAGAAGCCGACTGTTTCATCAAAAACTGCATGGAAGAGTTGGCAACGATGGCTCGTCCCATCCGTGATCCCATAAAGTCTTCGACGTCCTGCGAGATGGTTGTGATACCCAGGTTATACTTTCTGGCACGCTTGGCAAGGCTAAACATGAAGTTGGCTGAGTCCTCGTATTTCATAAGTTGCCAAGCCTCATCGATAATGAGCATTCGCTTTTTCTTGTCGGCCTTTTGTTTGTTCCAGATATGATTAAGAACAATGTACATGGCCACTGGCCGAAGTTCGTCTTCTAGGTCACGGATATTAAACACAACAAGCGAGTTGTTGATGTCGGTGTTGGATTGTTGTGAGAAGATCCCGGCGAAAGTTCCGGAGGTGTATTTACGCAGTCTTTGCGCCAGCTGCGGTCCGGTTGAGCCCATATGTAGCAAAGTGTCATACAATTCAGTTATTGTTGGTGGAATTGTTTTATGCGTCAGCGGATCGTTGGTGATGCCAGCTTTTGCGTAAGTCTCGATCAACGCAGCGTCCAGATCCGCCTCTTCTACAGGGGTCAAAGCGGGTTGAATTGTACCACCCTGGGAGTTCGACGCTAACATTTGTGCTTGAGCGCCACCCATCATAAGTCGTAGCAGCCCATGAAGCGTAATCAAGTTTGATCGAAGGGCATTATCGGCATCTTCGCCTTCAACAACCCTAGGTAAATCAAAAGGATTTATTCTTGTATTTGAATTCAAGCTTAGTCGAACGTAGCTACCGCCAACTGACTCGGCCATTCTTTGGTATTCGTTTTCTGGGTCGATGATGATAACCTCTGTGCCGAACATCATTGATCTTAGTGCTTCAAGTTTTACAGCAAAGGACTTTCCTGCACCAGACTTGGCAAAGACCACACTGTTACCGTTTTCAAGCGAGTATCTGTCAAAGATCACCAGACCGTTGTTGTGCATGTTAATTCCGTACAGAATCCCCGTGTCTTGGGATAAATCGGCGCTGGTGAATGGGAAGGTTGTGCTAACGGCGCCAGTGCTCATGTTTCGACGGATCTGTAGCTGATCGGTGAACTGAGGTGCAACACTGTTTAGGCCTTGCTCTTGTTGCGAAGTTGCTGGTTTTGAATAAACCAATTGTTGACCCAACAGCGACTCCACTTTGTGTGTCACAAATTCTAGCTCGTCCATGCTGTTTGCATAAATATTGAAGTAGAAGCCAATTCTAAAGAAGCGCTCTTCACCAACTTGTAGTTTGTCCCGCATCTCTTCAGCGTCGGTTATGGCAGCTTGTTTACCCGGGTCACGAACACGGCCCTTTTCTGCATCAATCTGAATGCCGGCCTCCAGCTGACCTACTTTTTTACGTAGATTTTCAAGCACAACTTGGCTTTCTACCGGGTAGATTGTCATTGAAATATCAATGATTTCATCGATGTTAATTAGCGGTCCCAGCCAACCTGTGAAAACTTGTCGCGGATAACCAAAGACGAAGAAAGTTCGAGCAAAACGCGAACCAATCCGGAAGTAGTTATTCGATAGCTCAATGCTACTTGGAGCAATAAAATCACGAAGCGCGGTTACACCTTTTTGAAAGGCGGCCTGAACTTGGGCCTGCTCAAGGGCTTGCTGTTCTTGTGCTAGTTGGACGGAATCTTTTTTGGCCATTATAGACTTCCGTTCAGGTTAGGGTTTGGTGCCTGGCCAATACCTTTTTCAACAACCGTGGCTCCGATGTCATTGAAATTTTTCATCTGTTGCCTTGTCGCTGTGTCTGGGTTATAAAAGTCATACATGAGCTCTATAAGTTCTTGTGTGTCTAGAGGCAAAGCCTGGACGCCGGTTTGCATAAGTCCGCCCAAAACCGATTGAACGCGGTTTCGAAGTTCTACTTTGGCGTCTTCTAGCACCTGCTCATTAACGGTGACATGCGTCTGCTTTTTGCTTATCAAATTTGTTATGCCAGAAAAAAAGTTAACTGATTGAGTTATGGCTCTTTGAACATCAATCGTTGGGTAGTATGGGATTATCACATAGAACTTTTTGTCCATAATATTGGTTTGGGTTGAAAGTTCGCTTATGTATGCGATGTAATCCTCTGTTAGTAAGGTTAGTAGCATGTTGTCGTGTTGTGATTTTATTTTGTCGAGTTTTTCGATGTAAGGCCGCAGGTCGACTTTTTGAGATCGAATAAAAACTTGGATTGGGAAATATAGCGAGTTTAGAAATGCTTGGTAACCGGCTTCAACGCCTTCACGTTCTTGGCCACTCATGAGGTCGAAGTTGATCGCCTTGCACATAATTACCGAGCGGAATGAGCCGTCGTTCATAATCAAAATACCGTCCCTTACCTCTGCTAGCTGCAAAGTGTTTTGGGTGCTGGTTGGGTTGGTCTTTTTCGGATTCTTGATTGTTCTGCGGGTACCACCAGCAACTGATCGATCACTTCGAGCATTCGGGTCAGGTTGATATTGCTGATTTTGAGGATTCATTCTTACCCACCATTGTAAAACATTATTGGCTTAGTGCCGAGGTTTAGTGTAGAGAAAGCGTTACTTCGCCATCTTCAGAAGTTGAAACTTCCGTAGGTTGTGGAGTCGACGACGTCTTTGGCGCCTCTGGTTTTGGCTTCACGTCTGCCTGAGCAGTTACCGGAGGTTCTGCCACTTTTGCCTCGTCTTTAATTTTACCATCGGTCTGCCCAATTGTCATGCCCGCTCGCGGATTCGGTTGTACTGACAATGCAGGTTGCGGAGTAGATATATTGTTAGCTGACGTTGGGGCTGCTTTCGGCCTTTGTGTATTCTCGTCATCAAGTCTGCGCTTTTCCTCAGCCATCCCTTTTTCATATTCTCGCTTGGCTTCTTCAATTATCGATTTTGCTTCTTCGTCCACTCCGCCTTGGTTGCTTGGTGTAGTGGTTTCTTGAGCACCAACCAGACTTTGAAGCCGCTGTTGTTTTTCAGATTCAGATGAAGATAGTAATTCTTCCATACGATTGGCCAAAGGCGATACACCAGCTTCTTGAACATCAAGGGCTGTAGAGTCTGCGATTGCATTTTGATCAGGTAAATTGGGTATTGCAACAAGTCTTTCTTGTGAATAATTTACGCCAAAAGTTGGCGTAGCTTGTGCCTCTTGTTGAACACTAGTTCTAAGAGCCCACCCCCTGGAGTCTAATGTTTTTGCTAATGCTTCAAGGCGGCTTTTTACTTCTTCCTGTCCTAGATTATCGCTAAAGTGTTCCTCCATCTGTTTCGGGGCTGTAATCGTGACTAATTCTTCAATTCCAGCTTGATCCCAAATTCGCTTTTTTGGGTAAATAAAGTAGCGGATTTTTCCGAGTAGCCAGATCTCTGACGATTGGTAAACGCCAAAAGGCGCAGCCAAAAGCCCAAAAAATCCTATTGGAATCAGCCAAGGGATTACAAGAAAGATGTTAATTCTCCCGAACTGATACGCAATAAAACTCATCACAACCACAATCACGGCATAAATAAATTGTCGCAAACTCAGTGGACCAAGAAGTTTATCCTCGGCTTCAATATCCTGAAGCACCTTATACGTCGCCATATAACCATTCTACCAACACACTCGAGCAATGTCTAAATTACATTATTCCAGAATAGCCTTGATTTCGTGGTCTAGGTAGTGGAGTTGGTTGAGGCGCGACGTAAGCATCTTGTGCAGTCACATCCCTGGTATGTCGATCTAAAACGCCTAAGTTTCTTCGATATCTTGGATTGGATGTTGATCCAAGGGCTTCTCTTCTTGTTCGTGCACGTTCGGCTCGATGATGGTTAGTCTCGATGCGTCCAACGGCTCTATCTCGTCTCCAATCTCTTACTCTAGTCCAATTCGGATCAGCCACCTCTCTTACATTTTCTTCCTCAGCTCCAAGCCTTTGCCTTGACCTTCTCTGATCGTATGCCTCAACTGAAATTGTAGGTGATTGCAAATGTTCAATTCTTTCAGCTCTTTGCTGTGCATTAATTGTGCCTGCTCGGAATTCTCTTTCAACTTGCCTTCTGGCACGACTTGTTTCAAGACCTATGCTTGCAAGTCTTCCAGTGTTATCTGGATTTGAGATCATCCCAATATTGCCAGACATCCTAGATTCAGTTTCCCCTTTGTAGGCACCGACCACATATTTTCTATGAGCTCTGGATTCAGCTGTTTGTTGCGCCTGTCTATCTATACGAACTGCCATTGTTCTCTCTAATGCTGTCCTTGGTCTGTATCCTGCTTCACCTGCAAGGTTTGGAGGTGTGTTTATACCGAGTGATCTTAGCGCATCCCTACCTAACTCTCGGGTTAATCCCTGTTTGTGTTCCATGCGTTCCATGGTTGCGCCTGCCATTTGTGAACGAATTCTAGATACATTTTCAACCAAACCCCAATAGGCAAGTTGTGATCCCCTAACAACCCCGTTAATTAATTGTTCTCCCCGTTGTTGAGCGCCTCTACCAAATGCCGTGGCTAGTTCAGCAGCCCTTTCCCGAAACGATGGGTTAGGTGGCATATTTCCAGGATTAGGAGGCACATTTGTCATATATATACTATACTAGATTATTGCTTTTTTATCAATGTATATCGAGTCAGGGTCTAGTAAAAATTCATCGTAGGTTCGCATTCTGAGACCTAAAACGTCGTAGTTTACCCATAAGATTCCGTTAGGTTTTGTAATGATTGCTTTTGGATATTTGAACATTATTTCTTGTGCTATTACTCCAACATATTCAATCTCACTACTAATATACTTAAAGCGGTAAAGTCTTATCTTGTTGTATTTTCCTATAAATCGTATACTTCGCTTTATCCTAAAATCAGACCCGCCGGGTCCACCCTGTGCAGCAAGGTATTGTTGATACGCGGGATCGTATGCTTGGTCGTAAAGACCAGCTCGATCACGGAGTGTTTGTGTAATATCCGCTTGAGGTGCGCCGAACGCTTGGGATAGTCCATATGCCAATTGTTGGTCAACGCTCTCAGGAGATGTCAAATCAACCCCTATAGCTGCCAACCCGTTAAACAGTATTCTCTTGCTGTCCTCTGACACGTCTTGTCCATCTGCGTTTCTAAGTGCAATCATTTCAGATGCTGCTTCGAAAGCAGCCTCAGGGTTGTTTGTCTGTGTTGCATGCTCAAGACGAGCTGCGATGTTATCAACATGTGACTGAACAGCGGTAGTGTGACCACGTAGTACTTTATGCGCACCAGTTCTTTGAAAACCTCTAGCGACCCGATATTCCTCTTGATTCTGTGCACCATATTGGTCCAGTTGTGCTTGCGTGCCAGTCTCGAATCCTGCTCCTAAATGGGAAGCCCCGCTCTCTCTTGCAAAATAACCTAAGGTGCCGCCATATTGTTCTGCAGCCGCTGCTCCTTGCCCGGCAGTAACGTCATTTGCAACTTGGTTCACCCATGCTACGCCAGCATTTCCCCCTGCTACAGCTCTTGCTTTGTTCTGCATCATTAACACACCTGCAGCTTGCGAGCGACTTTGTGAAATTCCCATTGATCTTACTGCAGACACGGCACGGTCTCTCCTTTGGTTCGCGTGAGCAGCAGCCTCGCGTTCAGCATCAGGCTGACCCATTCCATTATCAAGATTATCTTGCAGCCTATTCTGGTACCACATTTCTCTTAATTCTTCCGAACCTCTACGTAAACCCCCCCTAGTTCCGCGACTTCCGAACATCATTGCGATTCCGTCATCATCGTTTTGAGCAAAGTTTTGTAATTCAGTATCATCTTTGACTCTCTCGGCCATTTTATTTCGTGCAATCCGCGCCCGGGCTTGCATACCCCTGTCTCCAAAACCAAAACCACCTCTAGCTCCCGCACCAACCCCAACCCCAGTCCTATTAATTGCTCTTGCTGCAACATTTTCGCTGTTATAAAGCTCACCTTCCCGAAATCGCTTACCACGTTCGGCGACGCGGGTTTGGCGGCCTTTTTTGAGGCGGTCGAAGACGCCGCGCGAGCGGTCGTTGGCGAGGCCAGAGATGTTAGAGAAGGCAGAGCCAGCAACCTTGAAAGTAGCTGGTATCAAAAAGAAGGGTCCAAAGTAGGCGATCACAATAATAAATAATCCGGCGATGTCATTCGCGATTGAACCAATTGGAGTTCCAACATCAGTGTCAAGCTCACTCAACACAGTTACTGCTGCAAAAACTCGACCAGCCGCTATCATTAACAAAACCAAGGGGTACATTAATAGAAGCTTGAAAAAACTATCCCACCAAACCTTCCAGACTTTCTCTGTGTTTGGAAGAATCCAAGCCACAAGAGCTATCGGTGAAATTACCAAAAGTCCAACAATGATGGCCTGTCGAAGTACCAGTACGACATATCCAATAAATAAAGCCAACAGCGCTGTTACGGCCAGACTCATTATTCCAAGCGTCCCCAGAGCAAAGCCACCACCAACAACTGCAATGCTAGTGAAGAATGTGAACTCCAATGCCCCTGCCTTGGAGTTAGAGACGATGTTCTTGAACGCTAGCGCTTCTTTTCCACCAAAAGGTGCGTACAATAATCCTTCGATTCCAAAAGCAACTTGATTGACGACCTCTATTAACAAGTTAAACATTTCCCACGATATCTGAATTAAAATGGCGGCGATCACCAAGCGTGGCAGAACTTTTTTGACTGTATATGCATCAAACATTCATTAACCCCCGAACGCCTGTGAGATTACCATTACCAAACCAACAGCCAAAAGCAAGAATGTCGCAATTACCCTAAAGTATGACCATACCGCCCGCAATTCTTGGCTTGAATATATATCCTGTGATTCAACACTCAACAAATCGTCAGCACCGTTTGTGAGGCCATTGAGGGTTTTGTCGATTCCATCAATAACCAAACAGAAAATCCAATCTCCAATCGCATGATTCTGACTCTCACAGGTTTCGATCACCGCCTCATCCCCTCCAGCTGCAAGTCCACTGATGCCAGCTAAAACATCCTCTGCAGTGCCGTATATTGACGGCAATTCAGTTACTTCACCACCGTTTGCAAATATAATAATCCTTGATTTTGTTTTGCATGGTGCCGGATTGGTACAGTACTCGTAAAATTGCCTACTATCACCGTCCTTATCGTACTTTATCCATTCTCTAATATCCCCAGTATTTCTTCTGTCGCGATAAAAAGTGTTTGCTTCACTTGCATCCAGAGCAAATGTACCATCGGGTGAAGAATAGTCAGGAATCTTATCATTTCTGTAGAAAAATGGCATAAAAACATACAAGCCTTGATTATCCCCCGTCTTTTTTTCGGTTAGATAGGCAGTAATTTGACGATCCGCAGTGTTGCCTATGTTGACCATTGTTATTCCAGTAACGACACAGGAGTCAAAGCTACCCGATGAGAAGATTTTGTAGGAACGAAGCACCCCCCTATTGCCACTAGCTTTAAAGTCAACAACGTTCAAATCTCCAGCCGGGCAATCTGTTGTGTTAGTAGTCTTATAATTGTTATCTGTGGTAAGTCCTCCGTTTGATGAATTGTCGCCGTCGAAAGGATCGTTGTCAACATATCCAACTCCTTTAACAGAGATTATTACTTTATCGATATAATTTACGTCGCCATGATCAGAAATTCCCATGCCAGATGGAGTGTGTATTGGAGTGACAAAAGAGTCACATTTGTCTCCGCCAGGATCATTTTTTGCATCTGCCCAGAATCTGGCAACCCAACCAGATCCAGAAGTGACCCCATTGATATTACCCGTGCCAACAAATCCAATTTCCGATTTGTTTCCACAGTTTCCCTCATTGTTAGGATTTTCAAATCTATAAGTAGTATCGGTTGGGTTATCGTCGACAAAGTCTCCATTGAACCGGCCGATCTGATTCGCCGGCACTTTAAAGCCATCACCCCAAGTTGCATCCAACAGATCTTGATCTACTTTAACGGTGATTACTGTACCCCTGTTCTCGTCTACTGAAAATGCAACATTAACACCTTCAGTCCAACCCGGTAAATCAGCAGTGGTTAAATCCTCTGCGTAAGTTTTTTGTGAGGATAAGCTTGCGCCAACCAAAGACATAAAAAGAAAAGCAAAAAATAGAAATATATGTGATTTCATCGTGGGTAGTATCCCACCTCTGGGGTTATTGGTCAATTTTTTTGTGTTTATACCCATCATTTCCTCTTATGCAATTCTACCACATTCCATCGGAGCAGGATTTTGGTATACTAAGTCGTAAGCAAAGAATTAATTATGAACCCAGACCAAAACCAACAACCACCAATTCAAACCGATCCGAACTACGATTTTATTATGAATCAAGGTCAAAAGCCGACCGATCCAAACCAAGCTGGTCAGCTGCCCAACAAACCCGGCTTCAAAATATCTAAACCCATCCTCTTCGGAGGTATTATCCTTGTCGTAATCTTGGTTGTCCTTGCAGTTGTCACTCTGATTGCAAATCCCTCAACCTCAAAAACGTCAAATAGCGCGACTTTTGCTGCCGGGTATTTAAATGATCTGACAACCAAAAACTACGACAGTGCATTTTCAAAATTAAGCCAGGATGTAGCAGTCGATCAACAGATTTTTCAAACAGAATTCGTAGACAGTCTAAATGAACGACTAGATTTGAGCACTTGTACTTTCACCGAAACGCTTCAAAATGGTCCAAATTCAGAAATTGTAACTTTTTCTTGTAACAAGAATGATAGGAGTATTCTATTTGATCTTGAGGTGGTATACGATGGTTCAGAATATAAGATTGATAACTATTTATTTAGGAGTCCAAATGAAAGCAATTAGATTCGTATTGGCTGTTTTTGGCTTACTGGCGATAGTTTCCTTTAACCCACCCAAAGCAGTTGCGGCAGCAATATGTTATTCTGCTCCAA
This sequence comes from bacterium, assembly GCA_030856205.1. Lineage (GTDB taxonomy): Bacteria > Patescibacteriota > Saccharimonadia > Saccharimonadales > JAGQNJ01 > JALYPT01. The sequence continues at coordinate 22,301 of JALYPT010000002.1, forward strand.
GCTCTTCTCTTGGATCACCATTTGCGGAAGTTCCAGCCAGTGTTACTAACTGTGCTGATCAATACATTCTTGAACTTGAGTATCCTGGTGGTTTGGAAGATGATCGTTGCTACATAGTTTATGAGACCCCTGTTGGACAAACAGGCTTCACGTTACCAAATACAGACGATTTTGCTCTTGGCACATCACAGTGCGACACACTTGCTGACAAATCAGCGAATACTGCAGAAAGTACCGCAAGATGCAAACTGTTTGATAGTGGACTGGCGGGGTATTATAGCGGTGATCGCAAAATTACCCAGTTTTCAGATGATGTAGATTGTGAGGAACTTCGTGACGAAGCAGAACAAAGCGATATTTTCACAGGGTTTAACAGCAACTGGTGCTACATCTTTGACAAAGCAGATAATAGCTTCATTACGCGTGTAGGGTGTGGCAATTTGGTTACTATTTTGATTTCAGACTCTACTTCGCCGAGCAGCAGTGGTGGGTTTGTACCAACATCAAGCGCCCAAAGGGATGCTTTGGCGGATTGTGACGGAACATCTGGCGGGCAACCAGACCAAGCCGCATTAAAGGATTGCCTCAGTAAAAATCCAATCATAGGCTTGATTACAAGTGCGATTAACTTTTTGAGCGCAGGTGTTGGAATTATACTTACTGGGGTAATTATCCTCGGTGGAATTCAATATTCAACAGCTGGAGCTAATCCTAATGCAGTAGCAGCTGCAAAAGGTAGGATTGTGAACGCCATCGTTGCCTTTATAATGTACTTGTTAATCTTTGCCTTTATTCAGTGGCTAATACCAGGAGGAATTTTCTAATGATCAACCCGTTTACAAAATTTGGAGCCATAGGCGACACTTGTGATCCTGTTGACCCAAGTCTTCTTAGCGATTTTTTCGGCTTCAAGCCGTGGTACCACTATCTAAGTGGAACAAAAGATGTTTTCGACAAGTGTGTTCCGGAAGCTATTTCTAGAGGCCCAGATGGCGAAATAATGTTCAACGACATATGGCTCATCGCGCTAGCCCTAATCGATGATCTTCTGAAGCTTGCTGCCTTGATAGCAATTGGGTTTGTTATATACGGAGGCATAGAAATGGTTTTGAGCAACGGTAATCCAGAACAAGTTAACAAGTCCAGAAACGCTATTATTAATTCCGTCGTTGGTCTGGTGATTGCTATCACTGCTAGCGGCATAATATCATTTCTAGGGAACCGATTGGGAGCATGATGAAAATACAACAAATTATTGCACAGATACCGGATACAGATGTAAATATACCCAGAGTCACGGGCGACCAAGCTTTGATTGAAAGCGTTTTGCAAATTGTCTTTGCCACTACTACTATCATTGCAGTTTTAATAATTACAATCGCCGGAATTACCTATGTTTTGTCAGGAGGAAATCCGGAAACCACAAGCCGAGCTAAAGACGCAATTTTATATGCAATCATTGGGTTGGTTATATCGCTGTTGGCACTTACAATTGTCGCTTTTGTACTGGGGAGGGTAGGATAATGAAAAAGTTATTTCTTTTAGCTATTTTGCTATCAACAATTTTAGTTTCCACGCCGGTTTATGCACAATTTGAAGATGTTTGTACTGATGAGACAAAAGATTCTTCGGTTTGTAATTCAACCAACGTAAACAATCCAGTAAATTATCTACTTGTCGATATAATTCAAATTTTAGTGCTGGCAACCGGCATAATCAGTGTTTTTGTGATTATGGTTGCCGGTTTTCGCTATATTACTTCTAGTGGTGACCCTGCTACCTTGAACTCGGCCAAGAATCAGATCATCTTTGCACTCATAGGTTTAGCAATTGCGATGAGTGGTCAGTTGATTGTTTCCTTTGTATTGAATAGAATAACAATATGACGAATACAATAAAACGAATTTCATTAGCAATAATACTAACTTTAGTTCTTATGCTGGGAGTAACTACATTAGCGCATGCTCAAACTTCCAAAGATGCCGCCTGTGAAGGTATTGCTATTGCTGGTGGAGACTGTTCAGTCGATGCTGAGGCTGGTATAACTAGTGTGATTGCTACAGCGTTAAATCTATTTAGTTTCGTAGTTGGTATTGCCGCTGTGATCATGATCATCATCGGTGGATTCAAATACATTACTTCTGGTGGAGACTCTGCTGGAACTCAATCAGCTAAAAATACAGTCTTATTCGCCGTTATTGGACTTATAATTGTTGCACTGGCGCAAATAATTGTTATCTTTGTGATCAACAGAATAAAGTAGACTCTGGGTGCGCCAACAAACCAAACTCCGCATTATTATTTAAAATTTTATTCTACGAATTGCGAAGCACAGGCGTAAATGTTATATTTGAAGAAAGAAAGGATTACATGAGCGTATTACAAAAACGGATCGGAATTATCTTAGCAGGACTAGCAATGCTACTGGCACCACTTCTAGCTGTGGGGGCTGTAAGCGCCCAAGGCGTAGATATTATCGGCAATCTAGATAAAGGGACATGTTTAAGCACAACCGAGGCTACCTGCGATACAGAGGACCCAGATGTTGCAATAAACCGAATCATCGAAACAGTCATCAATATCTTCTCGCTTGTGGTTGGAGTTGTATCTGTAATCATGATAATAATCGGTGGATTCCGCTACATTACTTCTGGTGGCGAGTCTGCAGGAACAACATCAGCCAAAAATACAATCTTGTTTGCGATTGTAGGATTGATAGTAGTTGCTTTGTCTCAAGTGATAGTTCGATTTGTTTTAGGCCGAGTCACCGGCACAACCGCCGCCTAGCCCACTTATATAGTGTATGTTAGGTTAAGGTTGAAAAGTGGTTTGTTAAAGTGGTATTATTGGTGGGAATAGTAAAAACTTCGAAAGGAATTTCATGACATCAACATTAAAGAAAAAATTATCAATCATTGTAGCGTCTTTGGCATTGGCATTAGTGCCGCTTTTGGCGGTTTCAACCGCACACGCTCAAGTAAATATTAACGAGAATTTAAACCAAGGAGCTTGTTTAAGCACTGATACGTCGGCAGATTGTCCAACAGGTGATGAAGCAGAAGGTCAGGTTAACAGCATCATCGAGGATGTAATCAACTTCTTCTCACTAATAGTTGGAGTTGTTTCAGTTATTATGATCATCATCGGTGGATTCAAATACATCACATCTGGTGGAGAATCAGCTGGAACTCAGGGCGCAAAGAATACAATCTTGTTTGCGATTGTAGGTTTGGTTGTGGTTGCACTTGCTCAGATAATCGTACGATTCGTTCTAAACAGAGTCACAACAACTTAGTAGTTAAAATATAGCTTCAAACTAAAAACGACCCTACAGCGGGTCGTTTTTCATGATTAGTTGATTAGGATTTTCTTGACTGTATCTTGTTGAATCTTTGTGAAGCTAACGGTTAGTACGCCGTCTTTTAATACTGCTTCCACTTCATCTTCTTTTACAGGAATAGGAAGTGCTAGTGATCGAGAAAATTCTCCCCAGTAACATTCTTGTACAAAGTAGTTTACAACGTCGTCTTCATTTCCGGCGCTAAGTGTTCCATGAATGCTAAGCGTGTTGTCGCTGATGCTAACGTCCAGCTCAGACTTGTTTACGCCTGCTGTGCGTGCTTTTACAACTAACTTTGTCTTAGTCTCGTATACGTCAACTGCAAGCTGCCCTGGAACAGCTTCGTCCTCGTCCCACTCTTCCCCCGCCGGAGCTACTTGAGCTGGGTCTGATTCTTGAACTGGTTCTGCACCTATGTTTTGCGCGACTTCATCATCACTCAAGAACGCAGCCGTTAGCTCGTCCTCGATTAATAAATCATCATCATTTCGGCCTTTACGTGCCATAATTGTTACCCTCCGATTGAAAATCTAAACAAATCACTTTGTTATGGGCTTGAGTATAGCTTAGATTAAACCTCTTAATCAAGTCGACCTTTCTTAATTACAACATATTTTCTACAACAGTTATTCCGCTACCTCTGTTATGGACATGCTTTGCCAAGCCGCTTGCGAGTGATAGCCTATTTATAATGAAACTATTAAATCAAGTTTTAAGTGCGTTTGCGCCGTTTGATTGCTTGATTTGTGGTCTTGAAGGCCAGAGTTTATGTGATTTTTGCTTACCGGGTGCTTTTGATGTTAATCAAAGTTGCTGTTTTATTTGTCATAAAGATACTCTAAATTTTGATGTTTGCGTGATGTGCAAGTCTGATACCGTTTTGACGCAAGTTATCACCGGTACGACTTACGCCGGTTACGCAAAACGGTTGATTTATCAGATGAAGTTCGTGCCTGATCGAACCGCTGCACTGCTCGTGGCCAAGTGGCTGGACGGTATTGTTTCTGCATTGGATGTAGATGTCGTGACCTGGGTGCCAACTGCGAATAAGCGCGTTCGTGAGCGCGGCTTCGATCATTCTAAGCTGATAGCCAAGCATTTTGCCGAGCTTCGTAGTCTACCTGTTGACGAGTTGTTGTACCGAATGGGAAAAGCCAGGCAGGTTGGTTCCCAAAAGCTAACTCGCCGGCAACAGATTAGAGGTGTGTTCCTTCCCTCCAAACCCATATATCAACAAAAAGTATTAATAATAGACGACATTGTCACTACCGGCGCCACTTTGAATGAAGCCACTAAAATCCTGAAACAAGCCGGTGCTTCAAAAGTCACCTCTCTTACCTTCGCCCAAAGTGTTTCAAACTAAAAAAATCCCAAAATGGGATTTCTTGTATTGGCGGCCCTTGTGGAGCGGGGGCCGAACAACATCTCCTGGAAGGACCTCGCCAAGTTGATCATCTGACGTGCTGTGGCCACCCCAACCTCCTTTTGCGATCCTGATTCGGAACTAGGTCAAACGGACCATCGACACGCCCAGGTTCGCCCACTACGGTCGGCCCCGATGTAGCTACGAACGAGGAGCCAGACGATGGGCCATGATCGAGGTAGCAGGATCAGTCGAATCGTTGCCACGGTACTCATCGTCTCCTTGCTCGGCATGACCAGCCCTGCTGTTGCGTCATCCAGTCCTGGCCTCGATGCAAGCATGTCTGTGGCATCGAGAATCTGCGTCGGCCGTATCGATCTGGCCACTGCAAGCGTGGGGCTCCTGGACAGCCTGCCAGGGATCAATCGTGGCATTGCCCAGCGAATCGTCAAGGATCGATCGTTGTCGCCGTTCGCTTCGGCTCAGGAGATGGTGGATCGACGAACGTTGTCAGTAGCAACGCTGATCGAGGTACTTACCGCAGACCCATGCATCTCGACAGGCCGCGATCCACGGGCTGACTACCACGACCTAATCTCGTGCGAGGGGAGTCGTGGCGTCGATCTCAATACTGCGCCAGCGAGCCGGATTCGATCTGCCCTGCCGGGTGCGAAGAATACTGCGGGATTGGTTTCGGCCCGTCCACTCGATGTGGACGCGATGGCCCTTGATCCCTACAGCAATGCGACGCTTCGATCAATCGCTCTGGCATTTGCAAGAGATGGGGTATGTCTGAGTGATGGTCCCTTCATTCTCAAGGATGGATCAACTGCAGTCTGGGTCAATCCTGGTGACGCGTTCGTAGTCACACACGCTGACAGGGTGCTCAGTGGAGCTGCTGGTTCCGTTGCAGATTCATGCTGGGCATCTATCTCCGAAATGGATCCGGCTGAGCTCGATCCGGTGCCGTTTGCACCGCCTGCTGAATTTGGTGATATGCCAGCGCTGACCGAGCGGGTTGGCGATTATCATATCGATTGTGACATCGCCACCGAAGTATCCGTTAGTTTGATCGACACCGATCTCATTGGGGCGGGACAGGACGCGACCGCCTACATCTTGCACCGACCCGTTGGGTACAGCGAAGGCTTGCCCGCGGACGACATCAATCCTGTGGATGGCAGGGTAACGTTCACGACAAGGGACTTGTCACCCTTTGGCTGGCTGGTGAGCCAAATGTACGATGACTTGACCGCAGCAGAACTCGATCTATGCTTCGGCAATCGACTCAACGCCAACTACGCCCGATGCTTCTGGGTTCACCGCTCTATTGTTCCGTGGGTCGACAGCATGGTTAATGGCGTCTACGGTGCAGGGTCCACCTATGATGATGGAACTCGGTCCAATGCATTCAAGCACTGCATTTTGTCGGCTCGAATCACCGCCGCATATGGATCAACATTTGCGAGGGAGCTCGGTGATGCACACGAATCAGAAAGTTCAGGCATCTCCCGCCAGATGGACCTTCTCAATAACGCCGTCGGCCGATCGTTTGGTGCATCAGATGGATTCGTGACGAGCTGTTACCTGGCAGCCCAGTACGGTGGCCTGTGGTTCATCGAGAATGACATCCTCGTCTCAACCGCTCCAGCGCCTCCCCCACCCCCGCCCGGTGGAGGTGGACTATCGGTCTCGTTCACAGAAAATCCCTTTCGCTGTGATGGCGGACCATCGCGGTACTTCGGCAGAGTGTTTGGAGCGATTCCAGGCGAGACGATTTCTTTCGTGTCGCCACAGGTTGGTGGCCTGCTACCTGGAGTTGCCGACTCATCAGGCGGATTGGGCATCATTTGGCAATGCGAACCAGGCGACGCAGGACGTACATGGAGCGTCACCGGCACTGGCCGAACGAGCGGACGATCTGTCACGTTCTCGGTGCGTGGTAGCTAACGACCCAAGCAGACTGGTCCAGTTCTGAATCTCGCCAGACTGTTCATGCTATAATATCTATAGAATGCGCGATCCGGAACGTTCAATTCATTACTCAATGAAAGCCTGCACGACAATCCTTGTGGTAACTAGCCTACTGGTCGGTCTTGTAGGCGTCATTCTGGGTACGAAAATCCCTCAGTCGTCGACAACCGAATACGAGAGCTTGAGCGACGACCATTTCCACCGATTCGTACAAGGTATGGCGTCATACCCCGAAGAGGACATTCGCAACCGCAAGGACTGCATCGAGAGGACGGGGAGTCGTTACCGGTTCAACAGCAACGGCGATCTCCTGATCCACAACGACGACATCGCTAAGGTCGCTAGATATTGTAGCTAGAAGCACAGTTCCATCTAGTCTTGGGTGGTCCTATACTCTCGCACAAACTACGGAGCCCAAGTGTCAACCGACCCAACCCCCGAGTCCGCTGTCCGTACCTACCTCGAGTTTCTGGCAGATCCTCGTTCAGTGCGCGATGAGCAGCTCATCGCTGACCTTGAGGCGCAGGTGGCTGCCACCACGGACCCACTGGACAAGCTCAAGGTGCCAACTGCCCTACATGCGACTCGACGACGTAGAGGACGCAGTCCAGCGCCAGTGGCACGCCGAACGGTTCACCAGCGAGACCATCGCCGACATCCGTCGACGCGTCGATTCCTACCTTGCGCTCAGGGACACCGAGAGCCAACGAATCGTGGCCGAGCAGACCGCCCGGGTCAAACGACTGGAGCGAAGCCAGACCAAGCTGGTCGATGCCTACCTGCAAGACGCCATCCCGGTCGCCGAACTCAAGACGCGCCAAGACCAGGTCGCTTCCGAACTCCTTGACGCCAAGCGCCAACTCGAAGGTGCCCAAGCCGATGTCTCCCTGATGCTGGAACGACTCGACACCTGCCTCAAGCTGCTCGAAGACTGCGGCCAGATCTACCAGCAGAGCCCCCAGCACGCCCGGCGACTGCTCAACCAAGCCGTCTTCGCCAAGCTCTTCATCGACGTCGATGACGTGACCTCAGTCGAACGTGCAGCCCCGTTCAGAGAGCTACAGGAAGAGCGGCACCGACGGCATCCAGACCGAATTTTGGGCAGCAAAAAGCGCCAAGGCCAGAAACCCAGTCCCTGTCGGGACCAGATTTCTAACCTGGCGCTCGTGGCGGAGAGGGAGGGATTCGAACCCTCGCAGGAGATTGCTCCCCTCTAACGATTTAGCAAACCGTCCCCTTGAGCCACTTGGGTACCTCTCCACGGGTGGGATAAACACGGATTTCACTTATCGGAGTAAACTCCTGCACGTTCAATCCTGTACGAACCCCTTTTGCTTCGCAAAAGATTGGGTTCTCAACATTCTACCAAGTCCTAAACCCACCTAAAGGTGGTTTTCGAACTTGGCGGAGAGGGTGGGATTCGAACCCACGAAACCCTTGCAGGTTTGACGGTTTTCAAGACCGTTACCTTCAACCACTCGGTCACCTCTCCGTAACAGAGGTAAATTATAGCACCAAATGCAACATTCTCCAAGAGTACAAATTGGTCACAACAGATTAAGGTAGTGTATAATTGTTGGTATGGCGGGTGAAATTATTGCACCGGGGGCACAGCCTCCGACAAACCAAGAACCAATGCAAGAACGACTTAGTTTTGATGCGGATTTAAGTTGGACAGCGTCGGAATTCGTTGAGCATAATAAAACTCAACTTTGGTATGTATTTGGCGTGTTGATTACAATAGTGGTTTCTGGACTCATTTTCTTTGTCACAAGAGATTGGTTTTCTTCGATTGCTCTAGGATTGTTCGTGATTTTGTTTCTTGTTTTTGCTGCCAGAAAACCAAAAACTCTTAAATATTCATTGGGAAACTCTGGAATTCTTGTTGAACAAAAGTTTTATGGTTTTGATAACTTTCGTTCATTTTCAATAATCGACGAAGGTGCAAGGCATTCATTGTCTTTGCAGCCCATAAAAAGATTCCAGCCACAACTGAATGTATATTTTGCTCCACAAGACGAACAAAACATTATCAACTACTTGGGCGGACTTTTGCCTTACGAAGAAAAAACCCAAGACTACGTTGATCGTTTCATGAATAGCATTAAGTTCTAAAAAAAACAGAAGTAATCGTGTTTAACAAATTACTTCTGTAAAAATATTTTTAAATTTTATTTTTTGATCGAGTCGATAATTTTGTCAGCACCATCAACACCACTTTTTAATGCCTCTTTAACTTCTTTTGCTACGTCTTCACCTAGATCACTAGCAGTTTCCATAGCTGTTTTAACAGCTGTTTCGAGTGCGGATACTGTGTCGCCACCAACATCACCAACTGCGTCAACTGAACCTTTGACGGCTGCGACTGCAGTATCGCCGGTGTCGTTTCCTAGATCTTTGGCGCTTTCAACTGCTTGAGAGACTGTTCCTTGGACAGCGGCATCTTGCTTACCACCTTCTGCCATGAAGCCCTTAACGGTTCCTTTTACAACGCCTTTTACCGAAGTTATAGAAGTGCTTCCAATGCTCGCAAGCCCACCAAATGCGCCCTTGATTAGTGATGCAGGAACGTCAATTCCTTCTTTTGCAAACTCACCTGTTTCTTTCAATGTGTTGACTGTTATGTCTTTGACAGACTCAACTACAGAACCGGTTATGTCTCCAGCGCCTTTGATTGTGTTAACAATTCCGCCGTTAACTCCGTTTACGATTTTTGATAATAAATTTGCCATTGATTTTTCCTTTTTTTTAAATTACAAATACACACACATTATAGCACTTGATTCTTACTTGTCCGTAGTGTCGGCTATCGATTTTTACTTATCAAGCAGTTTTTTCATTGGCCCCAGAAGTGTGTTAAAATTACCTCTGTTATAGTCTTTCGAGCACCCGTAGCTCAGCTGGATAGAGCGCATCCTTGCGGAGGATGAGGTCGTAGGTTCAAATCCTATCGGGTGTACCAAGTAGTTTATCTGCCCCATTTAGAAAGCTCAGGAATTAAGGCCTCGATAATTGTCTGGGCATGCCCCAGGTCTGTTATTAAATTTGGATCTTTATAGTTCGTTTCTGGTCCTATCTGTTCAAGCGTTAGGGCAACAGAACCAAAGAAAGTTGATCGCAGAGAAGCTTTATCGAACTTTGTTGCCTCCGAAACAACCGATGTTATATCATCGGAAAACTCACTCCTCATTATTCCTGCAGCTTTTTTAAAAAATTCCCCGTACGTTGGTCCAAAAACTGATAACTTTCGTACTAAAGTTAAATATACAAGCGCAGAGCCCAATACAGCTGAGTCTGGCTCAACATCTTGCCCATCAATATGGAATTCAGGAGAAGCTGACATTTACGCATTGTATATCCTTGTATCTTTGTCCACAACAGCAGTATTTATTTTTGAATATATATTACAACAAGGGCGGTCTACTCTTATCGCTTGTGGTTTGTTACAATTCGAGTAAATGGGGACAGCTTATGAAATTGGTCCGGAATTTGATCGTCCGGGTGAAGAATGTGGAGTGGTTGGTTTTTGGTTTAACGACGCTGGACACGACGCCATCAAGAATGGTGAAATAGATCCATATCGGATGATGTACGATGCGCTCTGCTCGCAAGCTAACAGAGGTCAGCAGAACACAGGAATTTGGTCAGACGTGGGATTGAACGATGAGCATGCAATGACCAAATCAGTAATACAACCAGGCAAACCTAAGAAAGCTTTCCAAAAAGGAAAGCTTTTGTCTTTGTTTGCACCAGACCCAAAATATTTACTGGGTCATAACAGGTATACAACAATCGGGGGCGAAAGTGGCGGTCAACCAGTAGAGTTCGGTGATCTCGCCATTGTTCACAATGGCCAGTTCAACGATTTTCCTGAAACGGATGTTGCCCTTGAACATCTGCCAAGCGATTCCTGGCGCTGGGGCGCAATCGTGGCCGACGACATAGATAAGGGCTACACGGCTGCTGGAGCAATGATCAAAAACGCAGAGCTGGTTGATGGATCGTATTCTTTGTTAACGCATCATCGGGGTGAGATGATTGCCATGCGTGACCCTGCAGGAAACCGTCCACTCATGACTTCCCCGCTCATCCTTGGAAATGTACATATTGGTTGGATGGCGGCATCAGAGGCACCTACTCTACTTGCAGCCGGAGTTGATCCGTACGGTGACATACAAAAAGTAAATGCTGGAGAGCTTATTGTTTTTAATGATGATGGTTTGAACCGCATACAATATGCAGAGCCCAACAACGCTTACTGCGCAATGGAACACGTTTACTTGTCTCGTCCAACACACGGTACCGAAAAAGTCTGGCTGTCAAATAGTGAAATGGGAGAAGTTCGGGCTCATAGATACCAAATGGGAATTATTACTGCCGAGCAGCATCCGATCGAGTATGAACGTGGTTCTGCGCCAAAAGTTGTACCTATACTGGGCTCGGCTGAGATGGGTGCTCAGGGTTTTGCAGACAGTTCTGATTTAGAAATAAAACATTGGATTACAAAACGGAATGAGGATGATCGTCACTTTATGCGTGTCGAGGGTGAACGCGTTACTGATGAGACTGTGTTGTTTTTTGATCCGAACACCGGGGAGCATGTTCTATTTGTTGATAACCACAAGATTTATATCGACCGTATGGAAGGTGAACACTTGGTTTTGATGGACGATTCAGTTGTACGCGGCGACACAATGAAAAAGATTATCGCTGCCATTGTGAAGTATGGAATGTCAGCAAAGATTGATGTTAGGATAACTTCTCCACCGATCTCGCGTGCATGTTCCTACGGGACGGATTATCAAGACGCAAGGCAACTGTTTGCAAACAAAACGACCAGAGCCGATTTTATTGACGAATATAAAATTGATAGCTTCGAGCACATTGATCTATCGGGCATGCAACTTGCTTGCGGTAAAGATCCAGAAGATGGAGAGTGGAAATGGGGCGAAAAGATTTGCGATCATTGTTTTGGTGGCGACAACTCACCTGCATCCAAGAAAGTGTCGCTGATACAAAAGCCTACTTCAGTTTTATCTTAGTTGTTTTTGATTTTGACTTAGTTTTTTTCACAGGTTTTTCAGCAGGATTAACTATTCCATCTTCATCTTTTTCATCTTTTTTGTCTTTTGGAGTTTTGTTGTATGTTATGACTTTTCCAGGCTTCTTCTCGACCTTGGTTAAAGTTTCATCATGATTGTCGTCCTGCAGATCAGTAACGGAAATCTGATCTTCAAGTGATTTGCCACCTCTAGCTTTCATGCCTTCAAGAGGCATCATGACAAAGAACGTTGTGCCTTCGTTCTCCTTAGAATGGAACCAAACTTCCCCACCGCATTGTTCAACAATTTGCTTGATTATATAAACGCCAAGTCCAGTACCTTCTGCATTTTTCTGCCTTATGTTTTCGGCACGGAACATTTTTTGGAAGATCATCTTTTGTTCTTTTTGCGGAATTCCATAACCATTGTCTGTAACCCGGATGAATATTGAATCTTTGCTGGCAATTCTCCCATCAGCAGGTTGGCCTTTTTTGAGTTTGTTTATGCTAACTTCAACATTTGACTTCGGCGGTGAATATTTAACAGCGTTACTGGCTAGGTTCTGGATAATAATTCTGGTTAGCTTTGGATCAAGATTTAGTTTTGGAAGCTTGGCGTATTTTTGTGTGACTTTGTGCTGCTTATCATTAATCTTTGGCGTAAGCTCCCTAATCACACTTTTTGACAGCTCTGAGATATCTGTAAGTTCCGGTACGACTGTGAAGTTTCCAAGCTCAAGCCTAGAAACATTTAGGAGCGAGTTGACCAGATCGACCATTCTTTGGTTTCCAAGGTATATTTCATCCAATAGTTTCAGTTGTTCTTTGTTTAGTTTACCCAAATCCCCGTCTTTTAACATTTCTGTATACCAGTTAATGGCAGACAAAGGAGTTCGGAGTTGATGCGAAGCTAGCGAAACAAATTCTGTCTTCGCACGATCAATTGAACGATCTTTGGTGATGTCTCGGAAAACTATCACCGCTCCAATAGGTTTATCGTCGACTTTTAGTTTGGTTGCGGTAATGGCAACTGGGAACGGAGCACCATTTTTCCTGGTAAAGTTGAACGGGTCCGAGCTCGAAGTAATAGAAGAATCTTCTTTACCTAACACCTTATTTATCGGAATATCTTTGGCCTCGGGTTTTTTGCCTTCGTCTGTAACTAATCCGGCAATCTCCGACCAGACCTTGCCCGTTATTTCATTTTCACTAAAACCCATCATGCCTTCAGCGGCTTTGTTTGTCATTAGAACCTTCTGCTCCATATCGGTGACAACTAATCCATCGCCAATACTGGCAAGCATGGCTTCGTCGAGTGCCTTAGTCTTATTTAGCTCGGCAGTTCTTTGCTGTACTCTATTTTCTAGTTCAGCGTGAGACTTATGTACTTGGTCGGCCATTTTGTTCAGAGTATCCGATAAGATATCTATTTCGCCAATGCTATTAGTGTTAACTCTTGAATTTAAAGCTCCCTTTTGCAGTTTTTCAGCAAAGTTTGTAAGCGCTTTGATGGGTTTAATAATTTCTCGTGCCAGTAGAATTGACACGAATGTAACCAAAAGGAACGTTGCAACCAAGACAAACAAATATGCGTTAAGTATCACATTTACAGAGGCGAACGCCTCACTTTTATCAGTTTTTACAACCAGACCCCAATCTTGCGAATCTATATATTTAGTTACAGCTATTACTGATTCTCCGCGGTAATCTACGGTTTCATCGTCGTTGTATGTTTGTTCTTTTCCTTGCAACGCCGAATTTATTGGTATATCAGAGTCATTTTTGTCGATGGTTCGTGTTAACGCTGCGCCTTCGGCGTATTTAAGGGGAGTCAGATATATTGCATCACCACTGTCATTTCGAATACCCAATATGGATTCTCCTGTTTTTCCTAGGCCAGGAAAATCTTTAATAATAGAAATTAGTGGCTTGGCACTCGATTCTATTTCTATGACTCCCAAAACTTCTCCATCTAATTCAAAAGGTCCCGACAGCTGTTTGTAGATTTCTTCATCCTCACCTTTGAAAAAGTGATGAATGCCATTTTTTTCTTTACCATCTTCAAAGAACTTTTCTTTAGAAACATTTCTTCCTTTTTGATCTTGTGATGTTGACGCCAAAACGTTTCCATCTAGCCCAATTACGCTTATTTCTGCAATCGTTTCTGATGATTCGTTTGCATCGGCTAATATTTTTTCAATATCCTCAATATCTTGATTGTCCGCACCGTTTACATACTTTTGAAACGAGAACTTGAGCTGGGCTCCAGAAGCGATTAAGTTAATCTGTTCAATATCGCGATCGATATTGTCGTATATTCGGCTCTCTTGAACGCTAGCCAGGCTTTCAAGGCTGTTGATTGTTCTACTTGTCAACTGATCTTTTGCGACCATGAATGTAAATAATCCCACCACCACAAGAGGCACTAAGGAAACGCTTAAGAAGGCCAAAAAATACTTAATAGATAATTTCATCGACCCACACTTTTAGACATAATCTAATTATACATTAGCGCTTTAGGACTTACTACTGTTGTTTGGCTTCTCAGCTTTAACATTTTGCTTCGATTTTTTTGAGACTGGTTCTTTCGCTTTGTTCGTTGCTTTTGCTAGGGTTTGATTTTTTGATTTCGTTGCAGTTTTAGCCATCTCATCTTCAGGAATTTTTGGGTGTTGTTTTCTTATCATAAGTATTGCTGCTAAAGCTGTTGCTGCACCCAGTACGGCAACAGCTAAGCCCATTTTGAGTACGACGCTGGCGTAGTCAGAGATTATCTGGTTAGCTGCAAGTTGGAAGGCGTCTGCGGGCAACAGCGGATCATCTTTGTTACTTATGATCTTGTCAACCGAGTAGCTAGTAACTGCTGCTATGGCGACAATCAGAACACCGTTTAAAAAATATATTAATCCAACACGCTTAAGTCCTCTGATAAACTCTTTGCTCAGAACCACAACCAAGACTGTTGAAATAAGAGTAATTATTATCGCCATCCAATAAATTTTTTGAATTCCTTGGTAGAAACTAGAAACGTTACGCAAAGTTTCGATGTTTTTCTCAACTTCTGCTTTTGAAGCTTTTTCGCCATCATCCAGATTCAATGTGTTTATATTTATTTCACCAGTTTTCAGAACTACATTTTCTTGTTTCATGAGCATAATTGCCATTTCTACATAAGCATTTACGTCGTCCCCAAAAGGCAAACAGTTGAATTCGAAAGGATTTACAGACTTGGGTGGATTGAACGACGTACAGGGGTCGAGCGTAAGCAATTTCTCTTTCAGTTGCACTTTCGTATTTGCTATCAGTGTGTTGGATAACTCAGATACATCAATTGTGAAATCTTTTGGATCCGTCGTGCCGTCTAAGATATCGTATGCAACGTCTACTGCATTAACGGTTACACCTTCAAGATTATTGGGGTTTACTGTATCTGATACCACTTGTTGTAATAGTTTGTCATCCCCGACAGATCCGGATTGATCTTTGATCTCGTCAATAATGAAATTGCTTATAGTTTCATAAATCTGAGTTTCCCGGGATACGTCTTTAACGTGTTCTGGGCTACCGATTGTGCGGTTCAATCCCCAAATACCAACAAATAAAATAAGCATTGGTCCTAGTAAAAATCCGGCCAACCACAGAAAGATTTTTCTCGCCACATCCATGAGTTACAGTATACTCTAAACATGGAAGACACGATTTTTACGAAGATAGTTAAAGGGGAAATCCCTTCGCACAAGATTCATGAAGACGAAAAGACTTTAGCATTTTTGGACATACACCCTTTGATGGAAGGCCACACTTTGGTTATTTCGAAAAAACAGGTTGAGTTTGTTTGGGATCTGGAGGATGCGGACTACTTAGCGTTAATGTCGACTGCAAAAAAAGTAGCTTTGCATTTACGAGAGAAGCTAGGCGTGAAGTACATGGGATCAAGAATTGTCGGTGTTGATGTGCCGCATGCTCATGTTCAGCTAACGCCTTTCAATGATGTATCAGAACTTAAAGCCGTTCAAGACATGACCAGCGAACCCGATCACGAAAAGCTAGCCACCCTCGCTACCAAACTCAAGTTCTAGACCCCTTGGTTGCGGGTCCTGACCCTCCTCACTAATTTAGCTGTTCGAAGTATCACCAGAAATTTTTATGGTTGAATAGGGACGCTGTTCACCCCTTTAAATTTCAAGAGCCTGAACCTCGAACAGAAATTAGCGATACGGGCCACCCGCCGTCTTCATGGTAATATGCCCGTATGTCTAATCTTTTATTTGCTTTCTTAATCGGGTTACCTGTAGGTGTTTGGGTGTATTCCAAAATGTATCGCAGAACTGGCGGTGAATCAAAATCTGCTATCACAGTTGGTGCGGGTATTGGCATTCTCGCCTTCCTCTTCGCCTGGTTTTTTGCCGCCACTGTCCTTAACTAAAACCGTTAACTGGTATTTTATGGCTAGTTTTGCTTTGTTTTTGGTGCGTTAACTAGTATCATGTTACTCATATGGGCAAAGAGGAGGGTCTAGAGCAAGCTCTAGGCAAGAAGTTACAGGAAGCCAGAAAGACGGCGGGTTTAACCCAGCAGTCTCTCTGTCAGAAAGCTAAAATTAGCTATTCTACATTGGCGAAAATTGAGCGTGGTGCCATTAAAGCTCCATCTATATTTACGATCTGGAAAATCGCCGACATTATTGGTATCTCTATGGACGATCTGTTGGGTCGTGAGTTTGGCGAAGCTTCCAGCAAAGGTCTAAAGACTTCAAAACAGGGTGTAAAGTTTGTTTACTTCGACATTAATGGTTGCATTGTTCGATTTTTTCAACGAGCTTTTACGCGGATTGCCGCCGATACCGGTGCTTCGCCAGATCAGATAGAGTCAGCTTTTTGGCAATACAACGATGCCGTCAACAGAGGCGAAATGACAATGCAAGAGTTTGAAGAGGCATTGGGCAAGAAGTTGAATCTAGATAAAGTTGATTGGGAGCGTTATTACCTCGAGGAAGTCGAGCCAGTAGAAGAAGTTCATGAACTCTTGAACTGGGCCAAAGACCATTACAACATTGGACTGTTAAGCAACATCATGCCGGGACTGATTGAAAAGATGAAGACAAAAGGTTTAATCCCAGACCTTCCCTACTTTGCGGTGATTGACAGCTCAGAGGTGGGCGCTGTCAAACCAGAAGCAAAAATCTTTGAGATCGCAGCTGAAGCTGCCAAAGTAAAACCCAGCGAGATCATGCTTGTTGACGACGATCGTTCCAATCTTATGAGCGCCCAATCACTAGGCTGGCATGTACTTTGGTTCGACGTCTACCGCCCAACCGAATGTGTAGCCACAATCCGCTCCGCACTTGAATTCTAGGCTTTTTTATTTGCTGAAGTGATTTAGTTCGGATTGCATTCCGGCGAGAATATCTTTATTATCGTCAAGTTGGGCTTTAGTCTCATCTACGATATCTTTTGGTGCGTTACTGACATAAGACTTGTTAGAAAGTCGCTTATCCAAACCTTCTATGACGTTAGATTGTTGTTTGAGATTCTTCTTTAATTCTTCCACGTACTTTTTGATTAGCTTTGGATCTACGATCACGCGGGCATTTACCTTAGAAATTGTGAGCGTAATTCCCTCTTCACCATCTTTTTCAGTCACTGACTTTAGTCTAGCCAATTGCATGATGAGATCTTTGTTGTGCGTTATGACATCTTCGTTTTTGTATTCAAGATGTGTGTCCCGAGCCTTTAATGTTGTGGTGATGTAGCGAATCTCCGTCACAATTTCACGCACAAAGTCGAAGTCGTCTGCACGTTTAGCGTCAAACTCTGGAGCTTTCGGCCAAGGCGCAACTGCCAAAATGCTGTCTTTCTCCCATTTCAGTGTTTGCCAGATCGTCTCTGTTAGAAAAGGGGCAAACGGGTGAGCCAGCTTTAAAATTGTCTCCAATACATAGGCCAGCATGGCTTTATTCTTTGTCGTCTTCTCGGCCTCGATGTACCAATCCGCAATATCGTTCCAAACAAGGTGGTAGATGGTGTCCAAGGCTTCGGCAAATCGATACTCTTCAAGGTCTTTCGTGGTCTTGGTTATGCCTTCATTAATTTTGCCAAGTACCCAATGATCAGCATTTGTGATTGGTTTGGCTTCGTGGCGCAGTTCTGGATCGTCGCCCACAATGTCTTCAATGAAGCGCGCTATGTTCCAGATTTTATTGCAGAAGTTTCTATAACCAGCAACTTTGGTAGGGTCATAACCTCTGTTAATTGCAGGTGCGCGCCCAGCCACGATGCCCATTCGTAGAGCGTCACTACCAAATTCTTCCATAACAGGAAGGGGGTTGATTACGTTGCCTATAGACTTGCTCATCTTCGAGCCGTCCTGCGCCATTACGTAACCATGAATATATACTTCTTTGAATGGAACCTGATCAGTTACATACAAACCAAGCATAATCATTCGAGCTACCCACGGATAGAGGATCTCTCCCCCGGTTTCCATGACGCTCAAGGGGTAGAAATCGTTGAAATCGTCTGAGTCAGGGAAGTTGAGCGTGGCGTATGGCCAAGAGCTAGAGGTGAACCAAGTGTCAAAAATTTCTGGGTCACGATGGTATTTCTTGCCATCGACTTCTATAAACTCCTCCCCTACCCTATCGTCAAAAATCCAATCGCTAGGATCATCAACGTTTTGGAATGCTGGAATTGGAACTCCCCAAGCTTGTTGCCGAGAGATGTTCCAATCTCGCAGACCGCCTAGATAAGTAATTAACTGGTCTTTTTTCTGTGACGGATGAAACTTGATCTCGTCTTTCTTTAAAGCTTCAATGGCCCTCTCTGCAAGCGGCGACATGTTTACGAACCATTGTTCTTTCAACAGAGGTTCAATCGTGGTTTTGCATTTATAGCAAACTCCAACGCTATGGGTGTGGTCCTCTGTTTTGCTTAGAACTCCCGCTTGCTTAAGATCGGTTACTACTTTCTCTCTAGCATCTTTGACAGAAAGACCTCTATATTCGCCGGCATTTTCTGTCATATTTCCATCTTCACCAATAACGCTAATCATAGGAAGGTCATGTCGCTCAGCTAGCGCAAAGTCGTTAGGGTCGTGGGCTGGTGTAATTTTTACAGCACCTGTTCCAAACTCTGTCTCTACCATCTCATCTGCAATGATTGGTATTTCCCTGTCCGACAGAGGAAGACTAACAGTTTTGCCAATAAATTTAGCATACTTTTTATCATCTGGATGAACCGCTACGGCTGTGTCGCCAAGCATTGTTTCAGGCCTAGTTGTGGCTACTGTGACGTGCCCAGATCCATCGCTCAATGGGTAATCAATATACCAAAGACTTCCCTTTTGTTCCTCATGTTCAACTTCGATATCAGCAAATCCTGTACCGTGTTTTGTACAAAAGTTTACTAGTCTCTCGCCTCTGTAAATTAGGCCTTCATCCCACATCTTTTTGAACGTTTCATAAGCTCTTTCGATGATGTGATTATCTAGGGTGTATGTATACCGCGTCCAGTCGGCACTGGCGCCAAGACGACGGAACTGAACTTCATAAAGCTTTTTGTTTTCCTCAACGAAGTCAAAGATTTGTTTGTATAACTCTTCCCTAGTGAAATCGAAACGACTCTTCCCTTCTTTGGTCAAGTGTTTTTCATAAACTGATTGTGTTTCAAACCCAGCGTGGTCCGCCCCTGGTAAGAACAGAGTTTTTTTACCAAGCATTCGGTGATACCTGATAGCGATATCTTCTAGCCCGAGCGTAATAGCTGTGCCCATATGTATGTCCGCATTAGCATTTGGTGGCGGCATTACAATGCTATAAGTTTCGTTTGCACCTCTGTCTTTTGGTGTGAATGTGTTTGTTTTTTCCCACAAAGCATAAATGTTTTCTTCGTATTCTTTGGGTGTATATATTTTTGGTAATTTCATGGTTTCTCCGTTAGCTGGTTAGTGTTAAATAAAATGCCTGCTACTCTGCCGCGCACAGGCTACACCACTAACTTCTTAACTTGTCTCAATCTCATCTGTTATACAATACCACATTTTGATTGTTGCATTAAGCACAACCTTTTGAAGACTTTTTTACAACAACCTAAAATAACTCCAAAAACGGAGGTCCCCACGTGAAAAATACAACAGTATGTTTAAGTCGCTACTTAAACTTGTATGATTCTTTCTCCGAGTTGTACATTCATGTGGCACCGGCTCGAGTCCCCAAGGGGCCAATCAGGAAGTGACACTAAATGCTTACTTTTGTTTTTGTACTTTCAAATTACCACCTTCAGAATTCAAACACAAGCATTATTGTAAATTCTACATTCCTATAGGGGCGGGGAAGTATATTGTCGTTATAAATATTACATCGATAGGTTGGGATTAATATCGAGGGTATATGGATCTGCGGTAGGTTGTTTAAGAGCGTGTTTATAAGAAGTGAGGGCAGCAATCATGGCTCCGTTATCTGTGCAAAGTTTGAAGTCTGGATATTCTATTTCCAAAGAGACTCTACCTGTTAATTGCTTGCGAAGCTCCTGAGAGGCAGCAACTCCTCCAGCAATTACAACAGATTTTGGTTTGTATTCATCTATTGCTAGAACTGCTTTGTATACGATAGTCTCTATGGCAACACGTTGAAAACTAGCAGCAATGTCTGCCTTCTGAGGTTCAGAGAGCTTATCCTGGATATCCATACTAGGAAAGTCGTGTTTTACACCGATCTCACTCTGGGCAAGCCGTAGAACAGCGGTCTTGAGCCCAGAAAAGCTGAAATCGTACTTGTTTTGAAGTTTCGCCTTCGGTAGAGGATATTTTTCATCGTTTCCTTCGAGAGCTTTTTTGAAGACACTTGGGCCTCCTGGATAGGGAAGTCCAAGGATTTTCGCTACTTTATCAAAAGCTTCACCAATGGCGTCATCGATAGTTCGGCCTAGTAACTTATAGTCAAAATGATCGTAGAATAAAACTAATTGAGAATGTCCACCAGAGACAATAATAGCTAGCATTGGAAATTTCGGTTGTGTTTTTCTCATCGTGTATCCCAGGGAAGGGGATGAGTAGGTTAAGAAATTTGCATAAACGTGGGCCTCGACGTGATTAATGGCGTAGAGAGGTTTGTTATGTACGATTGCAACTGTCCGCGCTGCCATAACGCCAACTAACAGAGAGCCACCAAGCCCAGCTCCGTAGGTTACACCTATGGCGTCGATGTCTTTCCAGGTGCAATTCGCGTCCTTTAGAGCCTGTTCGATAACAGGATTGATCGCTTCAATATGTGATCGAGCGGCAATTTCTGGAACAACTCCGCCGTATTTGACGTGCAAATCCATACTAGTTGCAACGACATTGCTAAGAAGGTTGTCATTATTTTCGACAACCGCCGCAGATGTTTCATCGCATGATGTTTCAATTCCCAAAACCTTCATAAAAACTAGTATACTGTTAACAATGAGTTTGAGAAAGTTTGTGAAGATGTTCATTCCGAAAAGTCTTTTTAAGAAGATCGAGCCTTTTGGGCACAAATTGGAAGCTATCTTTTTCAACACGATTTATGGTTTTCCGGCTAGAAATATCCGTTTCATAGGTGTTACAGGCACGAACGGCAAGACTACAACTTCGTTTATGATTCACAAAATGATGAATAATGCCGGAATTGAAACTGGTCTTATGACCACTGTTGCATGGGGCGGCGCAACCGATATAAAACCGCAAATACAGCACATGACAAATGTAACCGTTCCCGAAATGATGAAGCGCTTGAAATACCTCAAAAAACTAGGAGTGAAGTGGATAGTTCTCGAGACGACCTCCCAAGGATTGGCGCAAAATAGGGTTTGGGGAATTCCGTATGAGATAGCAGTAATGACCAATATTACCCACGAGCATCTGGATTATCACGGGACATTTGAGAACTACAGAGGTGCAAAGGTTAAGTTGTTTAAAATCGCAAACAAAAGAGGATTACGCACAGGAATTATTAATGCAGACGATGAGAACGCTCAATATTTTGAATCGGTTATAAAGAACCCGATAACGTACGGGGAGAAGAAAGGTGACTTGCGCGCCAAAGCAGTTGAGCTTGGAACAAACGGAAGTAAATACGTGGCTACGTATGGGACAACAGAATATGAAATTAGGTGCAATATTCCAGGAAGTTTCAATGTTTACAACTCAATGGCAGCTGTTTGTGTGGGTATAACTTTAGGACTAAATCCAAAGCAAATAACAGAGGGAATCGCCGCATTAGAAAACGTCGAAGGACGGATGACTCGCATAACGCAGGGCCAAAATTTTGATGTGATCGTCGATTTTGCCCACACGCCTGACAGTTTTGAAAAGCTGTTCAAAGATCTAAAGCCAGTTGTAAAAGGCAAGTTAATTGTAATGTTTGGATCGGCTGGACGACGAGACGAAACCAAGCGAGCAATCCAGGGTGAACTAGCAGGGAAGTACGCCGACGAAGTTGTATTAACAGAGGAAGATGACAGGGATATTGATGGAAACCAGATCTTAGAACAAATCGCGCAGGGTGCAATAAAGACTGGAAAAACAAAAGACAAAGACTTGTTTTTGGTGCTAGACAGAACTGAAGCGATCAAGTTTGTAATAGGAAGGGCAGCGGAGGGCGACACCGTATTACTACTAGGCAAAGGGCATGAAAAAACCATCGAACGCGCTAACGGCGAAAACCCATGGGACGAAATAGGCACAGCCAAAAACCTATTAAAGAAATAACATAAGTTAATCGCGAAGTTCGAGGGTGAGGCATTTGACGCCGCCGCCGGATTTTTGGAATTCGCTAATTGAAACGGGGTAGACAATCATGCCTCGTTTTTTGTATTGTGAGATTAGCCCGGTGGCGTGTTCGCTAATCACAATATTGTGGCCGT
>JALYPT010000017.1 GCA_030856205.1 bacterium
CAATATTTTTCAATAATTTCCAGTCTTTTGTATTGGTCGGCAAATTAATACTACTTTGCAATAATCGCAAATGGTTGTATCATTAGTATAAGCATTTTAAACAGGAAAAACGTAAATGTCCCAGTTAATGCCAGATATAGAGACAGAATGCCGACGACCCGACGGCCGCCCAGATTTACGAGCCGTTCCAACATTCATAGAAACAACACACCCTCAAATCAACGAGGGTGTTTTTATGCCCCAACTTGTAGACTTGCCTGTTTTCGATAATGAAGTAGCCGATTCAACAATTGCGCGAGCGCCAGAGTTCGACCAAACCAGCGGCAAAGCGTGGTACAAAAAAGTAACAATGAATACCGGCACGCGCTACAGCGTAGTGGTTGGTCAACCAAACAAGCCGATGTCGGATGTCGCCTTTTTGTTTACAACTGCACTCGGTACGCGCATTGAAGATACTTATAATTTAGGAATTGTAAGGGACATGATGGAAATAGGAATTCCGGTTATTGGTGTTGGTCCAGAAGAAAACCACAGCATATCAATTGCCGAAACTGCTCATAACATGCATGCAATCGCAGATGAAACTGATGCGCTAGCTTTTTACAGTCCGCATAAATTGTTCGGCGGTGGCGATTCCCGTGGAGCCATGACAATGAACGGTGTTATGGCAATGGCAGAAAAAAAAGACCGTGAAGTCGTAGACGCTTACTTAGTCGATCCTTGTCTTGCAATGCCGATCAACTATACCAGTCTAAAAGAACAGAGACATTATGCAAGGTCTTCTGTAGTTGAAGTATATTCCTTCGCAAGGCAGATCAGAAATATGTCGATGACTGAGAGATTAGAGCACATAAGAAGACTCAAATTCTCTCCTGGGATCATTGGTCGCACCGCCTTACCATTGCGTAGTGGCCAGGCGGGCGAACTTGCGATGCAAATGGATGAAGAACAAAAAGCCCACGTTGTCTTGTTCTTGGGGAGCATTGCCAATCAATACAAAACTTGGGACAAAATTTACGAAAAGTTTCCAAATATTACCACGAGTCTCCTCAAAGGTAGCCATGTTTCATTACTTCGAAAAGACGTTCGCCATGCACGTCAAGACTACATGGCGGATGCGCGCGACAGGCTAGATGATCAACCTGCCTTGACCAGAGTTATTTAATCGGGTGATCCCACTTTTTCGCTAACGCATCCAAATCGGGCATACCAAATTTCTTTACAGCTTCGTGGAATTTCTTCTCCTGAACGGGTACTTTCAATCCGTAAAATCCCTTGAAATCTCTATGATCATTAAACTTTGGATGCTTGGAATGAAATCGATCCGCATAGCACAATAACTCACCTTCGATACTGCTCGGATGTCTATCTTGGTGAGGTAACGCGAATTTGTTTTCAATAATTTCATTTTTTGTCATACCCATAAGATTATGCGTTCCGACTATCTCGTAAACTTCTTTTGGTAACCCTTCATCGCGCAGAATAATCTCTCCAAGCATTGAATGTAGCCCGTACAAGAATCGATACTCATCATCAAAACGACTTGCTGCAATAAAAGCAGGTGATCCAATATCATGCAACTTGCAAGCAACACGAAGAACGTCTAAATCTACATCTTCATCTGCATTGCCAGCGCACCACTCTGCGATCTCCCAAACAATCTCTCCGTGTTCTGAAACAAACTTGTATGCTTCGTCTGTGGGGCAATATTTTTTTATGAGCGTTGCTATCTCTTCATTAGTAAGTAAATTCATAGTTTAGTTATACGATGATGCCGCCGCCAAGGCAAACTTGATCTTGGTAGATTACGGCTGATTGGCCAGGTGTTATTGCTCGGATTTCGTCATCCAAAATCACTTTGTGGCCTCTTAGTTTGCCTTTTACTAATGGAGCTCTGTGCCTGGTTCTGATTTGAACATTTTTGTCTGTGGGTTTGCCGTTTATCCAGTGAATGCTTTTTAGATCTAGTTCTTTTCGCCAAAGTCTTTTGTCGCTTAAGTCAGAAGAGACGTAAACCTCGTTTTTGTCCATGTCTTTGCCAACAACGTAAAGTGGCATTCCACCGCCAACTTCAAGCCCGTGACGTTGTCCTATTGTGTAGAATATTGCTCCGTCGTGTTCGCCCAAAGTTGCACCATTTATATCAATAATTTTGCCCGGTTTTGTCTCTACGTATTGGCTCAGGAACTCTTTGATCCCAACTTTTCCAACAAAACAAATTCCCATGGATTCTTTCTTGTTTGCAGTAACTAAACCAAACGTTTTGGCAAGCTCTTTAACTTCAGGTTTAGTCATTCCACCAAGCGGAAACAAGGTTTTCTGCAAAGCCTCTTCGGAAACTCTGTATAAGAAGTACGTTTGATCTTTGTTTTCGTCTTTTGCCCGAAGCAATTTGCCATCTTTGACTTTTGCATAATGGCCGGTTGCAATCATATCGGCACCGTCCTCCAATGCCGCTTCCAAAAACAACTTAAACTTGATCTCTTGGTTGCACATTACATCTGGGTTTGGTGTTATGCCAGCCTTAAAAGCATCGATCATATAATCAACAACTTTATCCTTGTACTCTTTTTCAAAATCAAAAACCTTAAAGTCAATTCCAAGTTGAACTGCCACACGTTTTGCGTCATGAAAGTCTTCTTTCCACGGGCAGTTAAACCCAGGCAAAGACTTGGTCCAGTTCTTCATGTAAACACCCACAACGCTATAACCCTCTTTTTTCAAAAGAGCCGCAGTAACAGAGCTATCAACTCCACCAGACATACCAACATAAACTGTTTTCATAAAACTTATTATACCACCATGCTTACTTTTTTTCTAGTGAATGCATGCGTCCAAATAATATTACTAAGTCTTACTTGGTGAGTTTTTTAAGAAATAGCTTTTTCTAATTTAGTGATTCGTTTTTCGTGATTACCTAGAATTTTATCATTCGATTCTTGAATCTTAATAACTGCTTCACCTATATCCAAGCTAAGTTGATGTATTTTTTCATCAATTCTCGCAAATTTTTCGTTAAATTCACCCCTTAAGAGGTTGGTTTGCTGGTTCAACAAAACAGAGATAAAATCTTTCAAATCTTCTATTTCTGTTTTCTTCATAATTTAATCGTAACATGCCTAACATTTTGCAGAAAGTGATGATGTTCATTTCACTACCCTTTGAACGTGCGAAACTATTCTGTAGGTTTTAAACGTCGAGGAAGACGGTGACTTTGTTTTGTCGGACGTGCATTACGCCACGAGTGATGCGGATTTGTTTTTCGATTTTCTTGTCCTTTGAACGAATTACGATTGTGCATGGAATCAAAAGCGCCATGAAGTTGTGGTGTTTTGGCAAGATATCAAATGGTCCGGTGTCGTTTTCAGCCGAAACTGATTTTGCAATGCCGTCATAATATGTTTTGAAAGGCGAATAGATTTTGACGTAAAGATATAGTTCATCATTTTTTCCAGCATCAGAAGTTTTTTTGTCATCTTGAACAATTTCGCCAGTCGAAGCTATTTGCCTTGCCATTAAATGAGGATTTCCTCAATCCCCTTAAGCATATCTTCTCTAGACACGAATTCACCTTTTTGTCCTGTTAAATCCTCGGTTACGAACATATTTTGCGAGAAGTAACTAATCAACTTTTCAGCCTTCGCAAAATTCGAGCGGTCAGCCGGCGAAAGTTCAGACTCACCAATAATCGCAATGATATTTTTGAGCGACTCATGCTTTTGCAATAGCGCTTTCACACGCTCACTCAAAACATAGTGGCGCTCACCAACAATTTCTGGCGAAAGCAGAGACGAACGTGAATTAATTAAATCAACGGCTGGCCTCAGACCTTGCTCTGCAACTTGCCTAGAAAGCACAATAATTGAATCCAACTCGTGCTGAATCATTTGCACAGCCGGATCTGTTATATCATCGCTTGGGACATAAATTGTTTGGACGGCAGTAATAGAACCATTGTCATTGCTGCTCAACCTGTCTTGAATCATTTTAATATCAGAGTATATGGTTGGGCCATAACCGCCTTCAGTTGGTAGTTGGTCTAAAATTGTTGCGATTTCATTTCTTGCCTGAACGTGACGATACATGTTATCTGCAAAGAACAATACATCTCGTTTTTGTTCGTCACGGAAATATTCTGCTGCAGCAGTCGCCGTTACTCCAACCAAAGATCTCATCACTGGGTTTTCATCCATATTTCCGAAGTACAAAACTGTGTTTTTCAACAGGTCTCGTTCCTTCAAAGTTTCATAAAGTTCGTGACCTTCGCGAATACGCTCACCAATACCAGCGAATATGCTTAGCACACTGCCAGTTTTTGCAATGTTGTGCATGAGCTCCATCGCCAGGACGGTTTTACCAACACCAGCACCGCCAATAATTCCAACTTTGCGACCTTTAACAAAAGGAGTGAAGAAATCAATTACTTTTACTCCAGTTTCTAGGATTTGTGGTTGTTCTACCTGTATCTGGTCGAACTTGGATGATGTCTCAAAAATGTTTTTGGTTGGAACATCCTTCTCTTCTACGCCAAGCATTAGATCACCAACTGCATTAAAGATCTTACCTATCGTTTTTTGGCCTACAGGCACCTGGACACCACGACCAAGCGACTCAACTGGCATGCGTTTTTGAATAGATTCGTCGCCATAAATGTTTAAACAAACCGCGATATTGCCACGCTTAAATGAATCAACCAAAAGTAAACTTTTCATCTCATTGTCAACACTCAAAAGCTCTCCTACAGCAGGCAGTGCATCTGCAAAAGTCACTTCAATGACCAAGTCTTTTAACGTTGTTATTTCGCCGTTACTCACATTGCCCCCGCTTGCACAAAACCACTGAGTATTTCTTTCTGGCGTCTGTCTTTGGTTGCCCTCTTGGCTGCGTTCAATTGTGTTCTAAGCGTTGTCAAAGTCTGCTCTGCCCGTTCATGCGCACCGCTCATGGCCCGGAATCTTGATGCGTAATGTGCCAATTTTGACTCTAAAATAACCTGTTCCAAGGCAATATATAACATAGATTTTTCCAAGTGATCAATCACTGCAAAAGGTGTTGGTTCAAAGATGTACGTTCTCTCACTAATCACTTCACCCTCTGTCTTAACTTTCTTGGATTCTTCTTGGACGACAGAACCAAGCTCAATCCTTTTGACATCCTGTATCAGTAGTGACACGTAAGTTTGATAGTAAACTTTGGTTGTTCGATAGCGACTAACTTCTGCAATGATTGGCCCGACGTTTATATCACGATCTTTTTGTGGCAACTTGTAGTATTTCTTGAATTTTATGCCTTGGTTGACCAGTTGTATTGCCCCATGGTGACCAATAACAATAATGTCTTGTTGATTTGGTTGATACTCTTGAATCATAAGATTTATCAGTTTTTCATCGATGTCACCACTAAAGCCTCCTTCGGCGGTTACAATAATGATTAAATCTTTGTTGATTGCGTTTACCAGCGGAGCTCTGTTGGCACCAAACTTTTCGCTGACGCGAATTTGTTTGTAAATGTTCCAAAGCTCTGCAAAGAATATCTTGGATTGTAATACCTGGCTTTTTACCTCCGTAATTTTAAGGCTAGCGATACTTTCAAACACATTAGTAAGACCCACCAATGTCTCCATGGCTTTTTTTCGTTCAGTAATTTCGGTTGCTTGATCCATTACCGTTTTAGCTCCAATTGGCTCAGTTGTTTCACTTGATCGCGGACTGGTTTGAAGTCTGATTCTTTCTTAATGTTCGGCGTCGCTTTTATTGCATTCATTTTCAGTGCAGAAACGTCTAAGTTTTCACCTACACTAGATCCAAGCAGCACATCCAACATCAATTGTTGAGTTATAATGCTGTAGGTCTCGGTGCTTGGCTGGGTCATGATCGAGAATATTTGTTTTCCCAACTCCAAATCACGTCTTGTCGCCAACGCCAACTCTGATCCAAACTGTGAATATTCTTTTGCTTTTGCGAAAGCCCCCAGAGCCTTAAAAATCTGTGCAGCATGCTGCTTTTGCAAGGTGTTGTGTCCGCGACCACCAACACGGGTCACGCTAAGACCTGTGTTAACTGCAGGTTTAATTCCCTCATTAAAAATCTTGAGATCCAAAACCCACTGCCCGTCGCTAATCGACATCAAATTGGTTGGTATATAACCAGTAATGTCACCGCCCGGTGAAAGAACTAACGGAATAACCGTTAAAGTCTTTTCAGTTTTCTTCAACTTACCAGCACGCTCAAGCAAAGAAGCATGAGCGTAGAACATATCTCCTGGGTAACTTTCACGCCCAGGGCTGGTACCAGACAAAAGTGCGATTTCTCTGTAAATATATGCGTGTGAGGTAAGGTCATCAAAGAACAGCAGAACTTCTTTACCTTCATGTTGCCACAGATATTCCGCCATTGCGCATGCAACGTAAGGTGCAAGGTAGCCTAGCACTGGAGATTCGTTCATTGTAGAAACAACAACAATCGTGTTTTTCATCGAGCCACTCTTTTTTAGTTGATCGAGTAGTTTATTAATATCTGATCGACGTTTTGCAATCATGCAATAAACTACAACCACATCTGTATTCACCTGGTGCGTTGCAATTTGTTGCGCCAACGAGCTTTTTCCTGAACGGCTATCACCGATCATGGCAATGCGTTGGCCTTTTACAAGCGGAAACAACGAATCGATTACAGTAACCCCTGTCTCAAGCTGAGTATTTAACTGCGTACGCTCCTGCAAACCCGGCGCTTTGTTAAAAACTGGCCACTCTCCATCGGCAGCTATTGGCCCTTTGCCGTCCAGAGGCTCACCAGTAGCACTTACAACTCTTCCCAAGAAATCTTTACCTACTTTTCCAACCAAGCTTTCGTGTTGCACGACACAAGTTGTTCCGATTTTCGGATTAGACTTACCCATGTTCAAAATCAAAACAGAGTCTTCGAGAATTCTGTGAACTAAGCCTTTTGTTCCATCTTCAAACATCACAAGCGCTCGAATATTTACCGGGTGCAATCCACGAATCGTTACCAAAAATCGATTGATTGCAACTACTTCTCCGATTGGATTGCCAGAGTCAACCAGCTTCTGGAAGTGTTTATTTTCCATGAACACCTCTTATGTTACTAACCAGAAGCTCCTGTTTGGCCAGCATAATCTTTTTCAATGAAAGATCAAAAACTCTGCTGGTTGTTCGAAGTACGCAACCGGCCGCGATATTTGGCTGAAGACCCACACTTACAAGAGCTTGTGGATGTACTTCTTTTCTAAACCAAGCAGCTAGCTTGCTCATAAAATCTTGACTGGGCGTAGAAGCAAAACTTATCTGTAAACTTGGTGCTTTTTCAATCAATTTATGTAGTTCGTCGGCCAATTTTTGGCGTTCAAGCTCTTTATTTAAATCATAACCATTATCGCTGGCGAGAGTATGTAGGGCTCCAGTAATTGAAATTTTCTCGTGAGTTTTCTTGGCTTTGGCTTTACTCACCTTGTCCTCCAGATCACCAAGCTCCCTTTGCAAACGAATTAAATCAGCCTTGCCGATTATGTTCGGGTTCAATTTGATAATTTGTTTAGGCTTAGGCTCCATTTTTCACATCCTCAAGGATTGCCGCTTTGTTTTGCTCAAGCTCGCCCAAAATGAACTCTAACTGAT
Source organism: bacterium (assembly GCA_030856205.1). Taxonomy (GTDB): domain Bacteria; phylum Patescibacteriota; class Saccharimonadia; order Saccharimonadales; family JAGQNJ01; genus JALYPT01. Next base: position 7,634 of record JALYPT010000017.1, read on the forward strand.
CATCCAAGTTTATCTGATCGCCAACAGCTGCCAAGACATAGTGGTTAATAATCTCGGCCATGTTTTGCTCAAATCTTTGAATATATCTAGCTTTCTCGGCATTTACTTCTGCTCTGAGCTCACTGCTGAGCATTTGTCTCTGTTCTTCAATAGCTTCACGAGTTTTTCCAATCGACTGAACTGCAATTTCTTTGGCGTCGTCAATCGATTGCTCGTACTTCTTGAACTCGGCTCGAAGCGTTTTGTTGATCTCTTCTTTAATAAAATCGTTGGCCTGTGACGCCGTTATACGCAAATCTTGTTGTAGGAACATGGCGTTTTCGCTAATTATCTTTTCAAACTGCACTAGACCACGGTTGCGAAGCTCTTGTCTGAAGTTTTCGTCAAAGATCGCTCCTACCTCGGCACTTGATTGTTCAACTTGTTTATGTTCTCTGACCTCTGTGGATTGTTGCCGATTTTTTCCCATGGCACGCCGAGCCGCTACCCATATCAAAATGATAGCAACGACTACAATGAGCCCTATCGCGATAATTAGTTGCCAAATATCCACGGCTACCTTCGGTTAATCCACCTCCACCTGCGCTGGCCTAGCGCTTAAATACTAATGCTTACATTCTACCAGATTTTTATAGGTTTTTGAGTGTTGTAATTAGTGCATCGATATCTGTTTTTGTGGTTGGTCGACCCATGGTGAATCGAAGACTGGCACGTGCGTCTGCTTCAGGAATGCCCATTGCCAATAAAACATGGCTGGCTTCTTCTTTGGAAGCGCTGCAGGCTGAACCGGTTGCGACCTGGATTCCTTTCTCGTCTAACTCCATTAGCATTCTTTCGTTGTCTTTGCCGGGGAAAGTAACGTGGATGTTATTTACGACTCTGTTTTTCTTCGGCCCGTTTACGATCGCCTCTGGGAATTTCTTTGTAATTTCGTCGATGAAGTACTCTTGTAACTCGCCTAGTCGTTTAACTTCTCCGCCTCGTTTCTTTTGTGCTTTATCTAGTGCTGTCGAAAGTCCAAAAGATCCTGCTACATTTTCAGTACCAGACCGTAAACCATTTTCTTGTCCACCGCCTCTGACCAAGGGGGATAATTCTATACCTGCTTTTACGTACAAAAATGCCGATTGTTTTGGTCCATAAATCTTGCCACCGTTAACCATCATAAGATCAACGCCTAACCTTGAAACATGCAAGTCTTGGTAGTTTGCAGCTTGAGCTGCATCGGTATGAAAATACAGAGGCGTTTTGACTCCTCTTTTGGCTCGGTCTTTCTTGATCTCATCGATTTCGCTAGCGATATCACGGATCGGTTGGATTGCACCAACTTCGTTGTTTACATACTGGACGCTTATCAAAACCACGTCGTCTGTGATCTGTTTGATAAGTTTAGGTACGACAACAACACCTTGTTCGCTCACTTCTGCTTCGATCACGTCATATTGCTTGGCAACTTCCAAAACAGAATCATGTTCAACTGCACTAATAATTAGCTTCTTGTCAGGAAACTGTTGCATAACTCCGTTGATGGCCAAGTTGTTCGCCTCTGTTCCACCAGCTGCGAAAACAATTTCACCAGGTCGTGCACCAATAATACGTGCGATCTTTTCCCGAGCGAATTCAAGATCGGCTTTTGTTTCTTTTGCATCCAAGTAAATACTTGATGGATTATAAAACTTCTCTGTAAAAAAAGGAGTCATGGCTATCACCACGCTCTTGTCCATCGGCGTTGCAGCCGCAAAATCCATATATATCTTTTGCATAAGCTTATTCTACTAAACGTAGGCGTAAACTTCTTGGTCAACGGCTTCTTTGTACAAATTAGCTGCTTCAATCAATCTTTTTACTTCTATTACGTCTAGCTGTTTATAGTGGTTTCCATTCTGAGATTTCAATACACCGTCAGGTCGAACATCGTAACGTGTAGTCATAATTTGCTGCCGACCGTTTTGGTCTTTCCACTCTTCGTGCCAAACCCAAGTTCTACTGTCTAAGCAAAAGAATTCCCTAGTATGCCCCTCTGGAATTGGTCCAAAAAGCTTGCCGCCAACTTGAGCTTCATGAAGCATAAGCTTTCGCTTAAGTTTAGAAATACTATCTTGCTGGACGTTGTTATTAATAGATCTAAGAAGTCGCTTTATCATTCCGTGCACTCCTTGCACTCTCTGTTAATTCGTCGACATAGGATACATCTTGGTCATCAATAGGCACTGTTACTTTTGCGTCAATAGCTGCACCAATAGCATTCAACAGTCCTGCACCGCGTTCAATCTCAATCTGTCGAGATTCTCCAACTTGTTCAGCAGGTGTTCTTCGTCTTTCTAATTTTGGCGCTTTCTCAAGCTCTCCACCTTGATTTGATCCTGGTGACATCGATGCTCCTATAGGTTAAATAATTTGTTTGCGTTCTTTGTTGTGGCACTGGCAATTTCCACTAGAGTTTCACCCCTAAGATTTGCCAGAAACTTTGCCGTAACAACTAAGTGTTTAGGCTGACAGATATTACCACGTTCAGGGGCAGGAGTCAAGAAGGGAGCATCAGTTTCTAGTAGTAGTTTTGACAACGGGACGGCTTTTGCGGCTTCTAACTGCTCCTTATCTTTTGTGAATGTCATTATGCCATTTAAGCCAATATAAAGCCCTCTGGCGAGGCATTTGTCAAGAATAGCTCTATCAGAGCTAAAACTGTGGATAACTCCCCTAATCCCCTCAAAATCGTCCAAAATGGCAAAGAATTCATCAAAGGCGTCCCGTACATGGAAAATCACTGGTAAATCATGTTCTTGCGCCAATGTCAGCTGAAATCGTAGCAGTTTTTCTTGTTGACGACGATTACTGTGATTGTAGTAAAAATCCAGGCCAGTTTCACCTATAGCCTTCACCTGGGGATGGTCAGCAAAGTCGCGGAACTGTTGAAGTTTGTGAGGTGACTCCACATAATGCTTGGCCTCATGCGGATGCAAACCTATCGATACCCAATAATTCTCATGTTTCTCCGCAAGCGCGATTCCAGCCCTGGAGTCTTCTAGATAACACCCAACTAACATTACCCTGGTCACACCAGCTTTCTCGGCGTCAGCAATTACTTCCTCAGCGTCCAACTCATAATCGGCAAAATGAATATGCGCATGCGTATCAAAAAACTCTGGTTTACTCATTGGCTTCTCGGCGGGGGAAAAGTTGTGGGATTGGAGTTATTTGGTCGCCTTCAAACACACCTTTGATTTTCGCAGAAGTATCTGGCAAGAAAGGCACTAAAAGATCGGCGATTTGAAGCAAAGTTGCCGCTTGATAGCTCAAAATTTCGGATAAATGATCGTTATCGCCTTCTTTGGCAACAACCCAAGGTTTTTGTTCGTCGATGTACTGATTCAATGATCGAACATGCTTCCAAACTTCTTCCAACGCTTTGTCAAAACGACAGTTTTCGATTGCACGCTCATAGCGCGCGATATCATGCTTGGCAGGAACTAATTTTACTTTGCCGCCCAAGTGCTTGGTTATCAATGCGGTTGTACGAGAAACTAGATTTCCTAGCTCGTTGGCAAGCTCCCCGTTGTAGACTTCCTCTAGTCTATCCCAGTTAAAATCGCCATCATCGTAGCTTGGAATGTGCCGTAGGAAAAAGTAGCGAAAGACATCGACGCCGTATTTATCGATGACGTCTTTTGGAGCAACAACATTACCAATGGATTTGCTCATTTTTTGCCCATCAACGGTGATGAAGCCATGTGCATAAATCGTTCCTGGCAATGGCAATCCAAGAGCCGTTAGCATTGCAGGCCAAATAATGGCATGAAACTTGGAGATATCTTTTCCAATAATGTGATAATTTGCTGGCCAGAACTCCTTGAAATCGTTGTGTTCTGGATATCCCAAAACGGTCAAATAATTAGTCAGCGCCTCTACCCAAACGTACATAACCTGAGTTTCGTCGCCAGGAACAGGAATTCCCCACGATAATTTTTCTTTCGGACGTGTGATGCTAATGTCTTCAACGCCTTGCTCAATAATTTTCAAAATCTCATGTTTACGGCTTATTGGAATTACTCTGAGTTCATCTGATTCAATGGCCTGTTTTACCTGGGGTATGTAGCTACTTAATTTAAAGAAGTAATTTTCTTCTTCTAGCTTCTCGTATTTACGGTTGTGATGTGGACAAACACCGTTATTTGCCTTGCAGACTGGCTCGGTAACGTAAGCTTCGCAACCCTGGCAATACCAACCCGTGTACGTGCTTTTGTAGATGTCGTCTTTAAGTTTGTCCCAAATTATCTGGGCACGCTTTTCATGACCTTCGTCGGTTGTACGGACGAAACGGTCATTGCTTATGTTCAAATCTACAGCAAGATCTCGGAAGGTCTGGCTGATCTCATCTACGAATTGCTTGGGTGTTTTGGATTGTTCGGCCGCCTTTTCGGCTATCTTTCCACCATGCTCATCTGTTCCAGTAGAAAATATCACAGATTTCCCCTGTGCCCTGGCATGCCGCGCCAAAACGTCGGCCTGAAGCAGCTCCATAGCAAAACCAATGTGCGGCGGCGCATTAGTGTAAGCAATAGACGATGTAACGTAAAATTTCATGATGTCTCCTCATATTTTAACAGTTTGTGTAATTATAAAAGAAATAGAATAGATAGCCACTAGGGCATTAAAGTTTGGGGAGCAAATTCTATTCTTGTCATAACCTAAGTTATAACAGATAAGCCAACAGAGGTCAACGCTTGAAGCCATTTTCCAATAGTGGAACGTCCCTTGAGCAAAAACCAGAAACTTCACAATCTGCTTTGGAATAATCCGTTTGTGGCTCGAACACAACAGATCGATAAGTTACGTCATTTGAGTCAAGGAAGTGTAATGTAGCAGATCTCTGCAACAAGTGGAAAGCTTCGATGCGACCGAAACGATCAATTCCTCTAAGCCTATCCACTAACGACCATACTGTACTCCCGGAAGTTCCTACATCCTCAATAACAAGCCCGAACAAATCGTCATCCATACCTTCCAATGTCTCACTTGCTTCTTCCGACAACTCCACATCGCTGGTTGTATTTTTTTTCGTCGCCAGAGCTACCGCACCAATCATTGGCGCAATGGATGCTGCAAAACGATTTGCTCCGTTAGCCACGCCGATTAACACGTCGGGCAACTCATAATCATATACATCCAATATCGCACGCGCGTAAACACTGGTCATATTGATATAAAGATCAGAGTTATCTTCGACCATGTCACAATCCACCTTCAAACCGTGAAGACCATTTGCAAAAAGATGGTGAGCTTCGGTCTCCTGATCCATGATTGACTCTGGAGAATTTAACATTCTTCGACGAAGTGCATCAATGTCTTCTTGCAACCTTTCATCGTATCTATGTTCGATCATCAATACTATTATAGTTAAAATGTATAACACGAAACAAAGTTTTATTTACATCAAGTTGATTGCTTATGCTTGCATTTTAGTTATCCACAGTTATTATCAGGATATGTTAATACAAGATGTAAAACGCCCAGCCAGACGAAAACAGCCAAGGCCAGGCAGCATTATTTCGCGCAAACTTCGCCGTCTTTCTCATAAAAAAGGGCTCAGCACCAAGCAACGTGAAGAACTCGGCATCAAAACCGACCACCAACTAAGAACCAAAAGCGTCTGGGACGTCACCCTACGCTTAAAAAAGTAGCCGTGAACTCGATACCTCCAAACATCTGACTTCTTACAAAAATCACCTAGAAGTGGTAAGATCCAAAACACAAGGAGTCGTCATGCCCAAAGCTAAGAAGTGGAAGCAAATAAAACAAACTTTACTTTTGGATCACCCAGAAATTGGTATCGTAGAAGACGAAGTTTTACTACCAAACAACAAAAAACAGAAATATCGATACATTAAACCAACCTCTACGCATTCAGTTATTATCATTGCTATAAACGACGGCGAGAAGATATTAGTACAACGAGAGTACAGCTACCCACCAGACGTGGTGATGTGGCAGTTACCGGGTGGAAAAGCCAACTCTAACGAATCAATACTTGAAGCCGCTCTGCGGGAACTTGCGGAAGAGTCAGGATATAGCTCTAAATCTCCAGAGGTGATAGGAAAATTTTACGTACATAATCGATATTCAAACAGACTCCAATACATTGTCTTATGCGAGGATTTGTTCAAGAAGAAACTTCCCTCAGATGATGATGAA
>JALYPT010000022.1 GCA_030856205.1 bacterium
ACTGGTATTTTACCTCTGTTTGTGGTAAAATATTTGGGTTCGATCCGGAAGTTAATCTGATTGAAAATTACGCCTCATACTAGGGTATGAGACTCGTATTTTCGCGAAATGTGCGAAAATGTAAACACTTTCGCCCGCTTCGGCAAAAATCCGGCCTCATCGTCTAACGGTTAGGACACCAGGTTTTCATCCTGGCAATAGGGGTTCGATTCCCCTTGAGGTCACCAATATGAATACGTCACCGATGGTGGCGTTTTTATATTACTAATTTCGGAGCTGACAATAACAAATGAATTATTCTGAATCCGGGTTTTAAAAGTAAAAAATGACATTAGCACCATTAACAAAGACTGCTTTTGTTTGCTAATATCGGTAGTTCGAGTATTGAATTCGGCAGTGCTTATGGTAAAATCTATAGAAGTAACAAGGAAGGTATGAACACAAAGATTTTGCAGAACTTTTTGCACAAGCAGCAAGTATACGTTGTCGTAGAAGAGAGGGCGAGTAATGGCTAGGTTGCCGGTCCCGGGCTCAGATGATGGAATCTGGGGAGATGTCCTCAATGATTTTTTGAGTGTCGAGCATAACGCCGACGGTACTCAAAAGACCCAAATGTCGATTACTAGTGATGTCAGTGGCCTTAAGCTCAGCGGCGACAGCGCCACCCCGGGTAACACCCAGTATTACGGTACTAACGGTGCCGGCATAAAGGGCTGGTACGGCATTCCGGCTAGTAATGTGTCAAGCGTTAACGGTCAAACAGGGGTCGTCGTGCTCGATACCGATGATATTGTCGAAGGAGTTGCCAATCTTTACTTCACTGATGAACGCGCCCAAGACGCGGTTGGCGGAATGGTAACCAACACGACAACCGTTAACCTGACCTATGCCGATGGTACCCCGTCGATAAGCGCTGCAGTTAACGACGGCAGTATCACCTATGCCAAGATGCAAGATGTCTCTGCTTCCGACCGAATCTTGGGACGCATTACCCCCGGGTCCGGTGATGTTGAGGAGTTAACCGCTGCCGATGTTAAGACCATTCTGGCTCTAACCAGCTCTGATGTTGGTTTAGGCAATGTGACCAATGATGCTCAGCTTAAGATTGCCTCGAACCTATCTGATTTGAACAATACTGTCACCGCTCGGACCAACCTAGGTTTGGGCTCAATCGCCACACAGGATGCCAATAACGTTTCAATTAGTGGCGGAACAATAACTGGTATAACGGATTTGGCTATTGCAGATGGTGGAACCGGAGCGTCCACTGCAGCGACGGCTTTTGCTAATCTCAAACAGGATGCCACTGACACAGCCACCGGCGTCGTAGAGCTGGCGACTTCGGCCGAAACAACCGCAGGTACTGATGCTACCAAAGCGATCACACCAGACGGTTTTGCGGGGTCGGGTTTCGGCAAACGTCTGGCACAAATTCAGGTCACCGATCCCGTCGGTACCACCCTTACTACTGGGGACGGCAAGGCCTATTTTACGGTGCCAATTGAATTCAATGGTTACAACCTGGTTGATGCCGATGCTTCAGTTACTACATTTTCAACCAGCGGCACGCCGACAGTCCAGATCCATAACGTTACCCAAGCCGCTGATATGCTCTCGACCACCATTACTATCGATACCAACGAACACACCTCGTATACCGCCGCTATCGCTCCGGTGATCGACTTAGCCAATGACGATGTAGCAACTGGTGATATTCTTCGAATGGATGTTGATGTAGCGGGGACGGGGACCAAAGGCTTATCGGTCTTGCTAAGTTTCCAGGTACCATAATGGCTTTAGGTACTCCAACATCTCTAACTACAGGAAACAGTGCGGTAACTGAGCAAAGCATAGCGACGGCTTCTATATCCCCGACTGCTAACGCTTTAGTAATTATGTGTTTCGGTGTGCGTACTGCAGTTGATTTGGTAGGAGTTAGTATTACAGATAGCTTTGCTGGTGGATTGGGTGCCTGGACAACTATTCCACTAACTTTTAATAACAGTGGTACAAGATGTAGTTGTATCTTTGGCTATGCTTTAGCTGGTGCTACCCCTGGTTCGGGGACGATAACAACTAGCTGGGGGGCAGATTCTGCGAATAAAGGATGGATAGTCTCCGAGATAACTGGCACAGATATGACTACACCTGTAAATCAATATAACACTAACACTGGAGCGAACAGTACTTTAACGGTGAACCTTGCTAATATGCCCAAGTCCGACTCTGTGGTTTTAGGTTTATTAGGCTCTCGGGATCCTTCCATTACGCCAGGAGCTTCATATATTGAATTAGCTGAAGACGGTACGGCCAGTTATCATGCACAAGTAGAATATGACACTACGCCAACTAGTGTAACGGTGAACTGGAGCGGTTTAACAAGTTTGCTTGGAAATGCAGGGTTTGGTGTAGAGGTGCAAGCTCCTATAACCTGGACACCGAACGTTATAATGTCCTAACTGATAAATCAGCTAATCACAACAGAGGGATAACTATTTATTTTTACGCTTTTCGGCTGTTTTATAGATTAAGACGACTGCGAGCAATATTAAGACAACTGCGGCGGCACGTATGAGCCAAACATTAATTCCAGTATCGGCAATTTCGCCACCACCCGTGCTACAATCGCCGTTACCGTACGTGCCTGCGCCGTAAATACCGCAACCGTATGCTTGGGCTAAGACTGTTGTCTTGAATACCAGGGCAGTGATCACAGCCAAAACCGAAGTTTGTATAGCATATAATAAAGTCTTCATTTACTTGTTACCCCATTCCGTTTATGATAGTAGTATAAACCGTAATGAGGGAGTTAGGCAATTGTTTGGACTCGGAACACCAGAATTACTCATAATCTTACTGATAGGCTTGTTTTTGTTCGGCGGCGACAAACTGCCAAAACTTGCTAGATCCGCTGGCGAGGTTGCAAGTGAAGTAAAGCATGGGCTGGAGGGGGATCTGAATGGAACAGACAAACAAAAAACGTCTGATTCACGACGTACAGACTAGAAGACTTAAGACGTACGACCATAGACACTTAGGTCGTAGCGCCATGATTGTACCAAGTTCAAGCAAAGTTGCTTCTTCGCCAATAATTATTCCTAGGCAAAGTGATGTTTCATTAAGTCCAAAGAATCAGAAATACGCCAAAAAGGCCAAAAGTCGTAAACCGCGCGATCCGAAAAAAATGACTATTGGCGAACATTTACAAGAACTGCGTCGAAGACTTATGTGGTCGGCTCTAGCGCTTTTGTCTGGTGGCAGCTTGGGCTACTTCTACAACAAACAGATAATTGCTTGGTTGGTAAAACCGTTAAATCAGCAGCTCTATTTCACCAGTCCGGCCGGGGGATTCGACTTCCTAATAAAGATCTGCGTATTCTTTGGCTTCTTGCTTGCCATACCAGTTTTGGTCTACCAGCTTATAAAGTTCCTTAGCCCAGCTGTGCCTAATCATATCTCATACAAAACAGGTAAAATACTAATCTCATCAGTCATCCTGGCAGTTGCCGGCGTTTCTTTTGCATATTTTGTTAGTTTGCCTGCGGCATTGCATTTCCTGGGCAACTTCTCGACTGGATCCATAACATCGTTAATATCAGCAAACGAATACTTTAACTTTGTCATGATCTACATGCTAGTTTTCGGAGTTTTGTTTCAGATGCCACTTATTATATATTTCATCAATAAAGTGACGCCACTGACACCGCAGATCTTGATGCGAAAACAACGGATTGTTATTTTGGCTAGTTTCGTCATTGCTGCTTTGGTGACACCCACGCCCGATCCTCTTAACCAGACCCTAATGGCTCTGCCAATGATTATGCTATATCAATCATCCATAGGTGTGGTGTGGCAGGCAAATCGTCATTCTCGTAGAAAAAATCGTAACTTTAGTAGTCAAATGAGCGTTGCTAGCGTTTAACGCGCACATGCACAGACTGCTATGCAGGTTGACCCGGTTAGTGCTTATGATACAATCAAAGTAATCACTCATAGTAAAGGAGCATACATGAACATAAAAATGCTACAAGATTTATTAGAAAAGCGACTTACCAGACGTGAGTTTTTGACGTATGTTGGTGCGGCAATTGTTGCAATGACTGGTATTCACACGTTTTTGAAAACACTAACTAATCAAAAAGAACAATCAAGCAGTTTGGGCTATAGCAGCGGGGTTTACGGCGGAAATAAAAAAGGGTTGTAAATGCTCGCCTTCCAGTATCATGTTCAGACTATGGGCAATAGGAGATGACTTTGGTATTGCACAACCCGCATCTTTTAGCTATGCTGTAATCATCAATTAAGTTGAGGTAAATAACATATGTTTGGATTAGGTGTACCAGAATTATTAATCATACTTGTAATACTTTTGTTGCTATTTGGTGCTAGTCGTTTGCCAAAACTATCAAAAAGTCTTGGTGAGTCGGCCAAAGAACTTCGCAAAGGCTTTGAGGGTGATACCAAGGACAACAAAAAAGACACAAAGAAATAAAACTTTCTTCACCCCTGGAAGTTAATCGAACTCGAAGTTGTAACTACATTTGCATTGTACGATGCCCTTACTGAAGTCCTTCCAAAATCTCTGAGGATCGACGTTCCAAATATGCTTCTTCTTCAAGCGAAATCGTCATTGGCGATAGACATCTACCGATAACTTCTTTACCAAGAATGTGACCCATCATCTCCGCTTTAAATACTAAGATCCTTACCAAAAAAACTAGATAGTTCATCGGCCAGATCTGTGGCATTGGCAATTTGTCGATAGTAGTCTGCAATTCCAAACTGTGACGGTCGGTTGTAGTAAGGCGAAACTACCAAAAGCTCATCTACAGAACCTCGCTGAGTTGCTCCTCTGGTCAAATCAATTGCTTCGGACGTACTATTAGATCCGGTTCCTCCGACAAGATGGACATTGTCTCCTACTGCGCTGCGTACGATGTCGAAGAGATCTAGTTGTTGTCGATGAGTCAGTGTTGGCGATTCGCCGGTGGTGCCGGCAAGCACTAACCCGTCTGAGCCGTTGGCTAGTAAGTATTTCGCTAGCTCCTGGGTTCCGTCTACGTTTATTTCTCCATTTTCATGAAAGGGTGTGACCATTGCGGTCAAAACCCTTTCTGGGTTATTGTTAAGTTCACTCATTTTTACTCCTTAAAGTAATTAGTTGTCGTTGATTAAACATAAATAGTAATAAAAGTAAAAAGGCCTAGAGGCCTTTTTTTGTAACAAATGCATCGCTAACACCGAAGGTGCCAAAATAGTTGACTATTTGCAATCGCATTCCACGCATAAAAATATATTGCCACCATTCTAATAATTTGCAAACCAATTTGATATAAGATGAGCTAGCCAAAACAAGGGTGAGACTGTACAATTAGAGTAATCATGCGTGGGGAACTTAAACATGCCAGTAAAAAGGCGTCTGACAATCATTTAAAACGAACCAAGATTTTGGCTACGGTTGGTCCTTCGACCAATTCTTACGAAGCTATATCGGAGATGATAATTAATGGTGCAAATGGTTTTCGTCTTAATTTCTCACACGGAACTCACGACGAAAAAGCCCAGCATATTAAGTGGATTCGCGAGGCATCAAAAAAACACGGCAGAAATATAGCCATAGTCCAGGATTTACAGGGACCAAAGATTCGTTGTGGCGATTTTGACGGCATTATAAATATTAAATCTGGCCAGGATTTACAATTTCGGATGAATGCTGATTACTCAAGGTCTGGAATAATCCCAACCCAATACGACCTTAGTAAAAAAGTTAAACGCGGTGAGCGAATGTATATTTACGATGGAAAAATACGAACAGTCGTTACGAGCATTACAAATGACGTAGTTCATGCCCGTGCACAAAACGATGGAATAATTATTGAACGTAAAGGCATTAATCTTCCCGATACAGATTTTGGTGGCGATGTAATCACTACGAAGGACAAAACAGATATTGCTTTTGGTTCTGAACACGATATTGACTACGTAGCGCTTAGTTTCGTTCAAACTCACAAAGAAGTTGAGTGGTTGCAAAATCGTTTAAAAATACTTGGCTCAAAAGCAAAAGTTATAGCAAAGATTGAGACAAATGCAGCCATCGAAAACATTGACGAGATTATGGAAGCCGCTGATGCAGTCATGATTGCTAGAGGCGATCTTGCTATAGAGACTCTGCCGGAATCTGTTCCAGTAGTCCAAAGACACATTATTGGATTGGGCATGAAGTACAAAAAACCAACCATTGTTGCGACCCAGATGCTGGCTAGTATGACTGAAACTCCAGAACCGACACGAGCCGAAGTTTCTGATGTTGCAACGGCCGTTATTGTTGGTGCGGATTGTGTAATGTTGTCTGATGAAACTGCCAATGGTAGGTATCCGTTGGAAGCCGTTCGAGTTATGAGGCGCGTCATTATGTACACCCAAGAAAACTCACCGCTAAAAGCAAGCTTTCAACATGAAATTGATGATAGTAAACAAACAGCTATCAGCAATGCAATCATTACACTGGCCGAGAATATAGGCGCCGAAGCGGTCGTCGCTGAAACTAAATCTGGTGCAACAGCGCTAAGTATTGCGGCTCAACGCCCGGAACTTCCGATTATTGCAGTCACTCCAGATGCACATGTTGCCCAGCAACTTGCTATTGTTTATGGTTCGCAGAGTTATCTACGTGATATAGACGAAATGGCCATCACTAAACTTTCTGACTGGCTTGAAGGTCGAAAAGTCTTTAAAAAAGGCGATATAATCGTCACGGCCAGCGGTCAGTATCCTGGGGCAGTAGGTACAACAGATACAATAAAAGTAAGAGTGCTATAAAGCTATGGTGGGATTTACTAAGAAAACAATCAAAGACATTGATCTTGAAGGCAAAACTGTATTGCTTCGAGCGGACTACAACGTGCCTCTGGATAAACAGGGAAAAATTTTGGGTGAGTATCGGATTGATTGTTCGGTTCCCACGATCAAATACTTGTTGGGCAAAAATTGCAAAATCGTAATTATTTCGCACATGGGTCGTCCTGGTGGCAAGCGGGATGTAAAATATTCACTTAAAAACGTTGGCGTTTGTTTGGCTAAGAAGCTTGATCGCAAAGTTGATTTCATTGATGACTGCATTGGCGAGCAAGTTGAAGAAAAAGTTAAGACCCTAAAGCCAAAAGAAATATTGTTGCTTGAAAATCTGCGTTTCCATAAGGAAGAAAAAGAGAATGATAAAGCTTTCGCGGAGCAATTAGCCGTGTTGGCTGACGTATTTGTCCAAGATGCTTTTGGCGTTGTTCATAGAGCCCATGCCTCAACCGATGCGATTACAAAATTTATTCCAAGTGTCGCCGGATTGCTTCTAGAGAAAGAAGTTACAGCCGTAAGCTCCGCCATCCGAAACCCAAAAAGGCCTTTAATGACAATAGTTGGTGGAGCAAAGATTTCCGACAAAATCGATGTGCTAGAAACCTTTCTTAAAACCGCTGATGTTTTGGTGGTTGGAGGGGCAATGGCCAACACATTTTTATTGGCAGAAGGCATAGAAATTGGCAACAGTATTGCAGAAAAAGATGAAGTGCCTGAAGCCAAAGTAATAATTGAAAAAGCCAAAAATGAAAGCAAAAACCGACATTTTGTTTTCTATATCCCAAGCGATGGCGTTGTTGCTAAAGAGAACAAAGCCGATGCAAAAACTCGAATTGTAGACTGGGCTGCACACATTTTTGCAAGTGTAGAGAATTACCCAAAGTTGCCGCCAGCCCAAAGCCTGAATGTGGCGAGTGATGAGCAAATTATGGATGTTGGTCCTTTTTCAGCTGCTTTTATTGCTGGCGCAATGCAGTCGGTAAATACCGTGGTTTGGAACGGAACACTGGGCATAACCGAAACTCCGGGAAAGACTGGACCAATCGGACCTTTTGCCCACGGCACAGAGTTGTTGATAGAAGGTATGTTGGGCGATTTTGGTCATCGTCCGTACAGTTTGGTAGGCGGTGGTGACACCGTTAGTTACCTAGAAGAACGTGATTTGGTTGAATCATTTGACCACGTTTCAACTGGCGGCGGTGCAAGTTTAGAATTGATTGCAGGCAAGAAACTACCTGGCGTGGAGGCACTCCAGGACAAATAACTGGTACAATAATGCTTATGAATGATCGAAGAATGATGGTGGTGGCAAATTGGAAAATGAACTTGAATACGTCTCAAGCGTCCTTGCTTTTGCATCGCCTCCAAGAGCATATAAAAATCTACCGATCTATAGAAGTGGTTTTGGCCACAAATATGCTTGTTCTACAGGCTTTGAGTCTCCAAATTGACAGAAGAAAATTCCGACTAGCCGCGCAAAACGCCTATCACAAAGATGGTGGCGCCTTCACGGGTGAAATATCAATGAATATGCTCCGAGAAGTTGTTCACTATTGCATCATTGGGCATAGCGAAAGACGAATATATTTTGGAGAAGATTTGAACATGATCCGCGACAAAGTAGCCGCAGCTGTTCGAAATGGAATCCAGCCAATTTTGTGTGTTGGGGAAAACATTGCTGAGCGTCGTGGAGGCGAAACCAAAAGAGTTTTGCACGATCAAGTTACAACTGCGCTACACAATTTAACGGCAAAAGAAGTGCAAGAAATTGTTATTGCATATGAACCAATTTGGGCGATTTCTACGTTTGGCGGAAAAGAAGCTAAACCAGATCAAGCCAAAGACGCCATGGATTATATTCGTGAAGTGGTTCGGGGAAATTTTGGCAACAAAGCGGCAAAATCTATGCGAGTTCTTTACGGCGGATCGGTCGACGATCAGTCGGCTGGAGGTTTTTTGGACGAAGAAGGTTGCGATGGAGTTTTGGTTGGCGGCGCAAGTTTGAATTACCATAAGTTCTCTGGTATCGTTAAAGCAGCTCAAAAGTCTCTTATAAAAAAGGAAAAAAATGCCAGCTAAAAAAACAAAAACTATAAACGGATCTAACAAAATTGTTGTTAATGACGTAAAAAAACCAGAAGATTCGTTGCAGAGCACTGGCAGCAGACCCACCATAGTCACTAACAAGCCTCTGGTAGAAGACCCGATGATTGCTAAGAAAGCATCAGACGACAGTCCCGAGATTGTCGCAAGGAACAATAAATTGATAAACCCAGATATGCCCGATCCACACGACGACAAGGAAGTTAAAGAAATTGATGAAGTTGAAGAAACCGAAGATGTTGTTGAAGAGGTAGAAGAACCAAAAAAGCAGGCAAAAAAAACTAAGTCAAAAGCCAAAAAAGTTGAACCTGAAGAACCTGAAGAAGAATCAAGCAAGAATGAGGAAGAACCGGTAGAGGCTTCTGAAGTTCCTGAAGTGCCTGGTGAAGAAGAACGTTCGGATGAAGAAATTGGTGGGTGGACGAAGAAAATCGATGAAATTGCCAGCGAGGAAGAATCCGAAGAATCCACAGAAACCCAGGGTGATGCGAAGGGTGGAAAGTGGCAGGAATTTGCTCCTCATGAGATTCATGCAGTAGAAGCTGATAAGAAAAAAGATCGTCACCGTAGCAGTACCGGTCACAAAATCGCATGGATTTTTACAGGTCTTATCTTGGGACTCGTTGTTATTTTGGTGGTGTTAAACCTTTTGATAGATCTTGAAATGGTTGATGTCGGTATCAAACCTATAACAAATTTCTTTTAAGCTCAAGTGTTTCACTTTGGTACAATTAGTTGATGAGTTTGACCCAGGGACTGAATCCAGAGCAAAAACGTGCCGTCGAAACAACAGAAGGACCTCTGTTGATTCAAGCTGGTGCTGGTTCGGGCAAGACAAAAACATTGACTCATCGCATTGCGCATATTATTTCTAGTGGCAAAGCCAACGCTTTTCAGATTTTGGCGGTGACTTTTACTAACAAAGCTGCCAAAGAAATGCGTGGACGAATCGCCCAGCTGTTGGGTGAAAATCCAGATAACAGAGGCTTCATGCCATACATGGGAACTTTCCACGGAATTTGTGTGAGGATTTTGCGTCGTGATGGCGAGTACATTGGTGTGCCAAGTAATTTTGTGATTTTTGATGAGTCCGACAGGCAATCGACGATAAAGAAAATTGCGAAGGACATGCACATAGAAGAAAAAACCTATCCAGCCAAGAAGATTAGCAACATTATCAGCAGTGCAAAAAACGAAATGATCTCGCCGGCCAAGTATAAAAACATTTCAAATTCTCCGACTCAAGAAATCGCAGCCAAGATTTTCCCAGTATTTGAGAAGGCACTTAAGGATGCCGGAGGACTAGATTTTGATGATTTGATCAGTAAGACCGTAAAGCTTATGGAGAACAACCCAGAGATACGTAGACGTTGGCAAGAGCAGTTTAAATACGTCATGATTGATGAATATCAGGATACGAACGCAGCGCAATATAAATTGGTTAAGTTGCTGACGAATGATCATAATAACATTGCTGTTGTGGGCGACGATTGGCAATGTCTGGTAGAGGGTACAAAAATCGAAACCGAATTCGGATCAAAAAAGGTAGAAGATGTTCAAAAAGGAGATCAAGTGGTTAGTGCAGCTGGTTTCGGTAGATCATCAGTATTCCACTCAACTGCTGTTAAAAAATACGAATATTCAGGGAAAATAATTGAGATAACCACCGAATCTGGGAAAAAATTAAAAGTAACCCCAAATCATATTATGTTTGCAAGGTGGGTTAAAACAGATAAATTTTTCGTATACCTAATGCAGGCTCAAAAAGGCTTTAGAATTGGTACGGCTAAAGGCACAAGGTTTGGCGGCAAGAAAAATGACATAGGACTTAGAGTGAGAGCAAACCAAGAGAGGGCTGAAAAAATGTGGATATTGGCCACTTCTGAATCTAAAATTGATGCCACCTATCTCGAAGCTTATTACGCATATCAATACGGGATTCCGATGACAGTCTTCCATGCATATGGCAATAGATCAATGAAGACTCCTCAATTAAATATCGATAAGTTGTTTGAAGCAATCGATACCAAAGAAAGAGCCGAAAAACTTATGGAGGATGAAGGATTAAGCCTGGATCATCCTCATTTCCAACCTCAAGCTACGACGCGTGGAAAACAAAAAAGAATAAATCTAAACATTACACTTTTTTCCGACCAAAGATTCAGCCAAGCTAGCCCGTTCTCTTCTAGTAGGATCTCTATTAACACAAGTAATAAAAAAGATTTAGAAGCAATTGTAGGTAAAAATAATAATGTCAGGCGAGGCAAGAATGATACTTTTCGAGCCGAATTTAGTCGACTTGATTACGGTGAGCTAGAAGAGTTAATGAAGGGTTTTGTAGCTGAGAATGTGAATATAGTAAGAAATTCCTTTATGACAAAAAATAAGTTTAGCTTCATGCCGGCATCTCAGATATTCGAAGATATGCAAATTCCTGTTTGGAATGGAAAGCAAATTGTTAGTGAAATAGTTACAAAAGTTGAACCGCATGATTATGATGGAAGGGTTTATGACATTAATGTAGAAAAAGTTCATAACTATATTGGTTCTGGCATAGTGGTTCACAACTCGATCTATTCATGGAGAGGCGCAGATTTTAGAAACATCCTAAAGTTTGAAAAGGATTACAAGAATACGACCGTAATCAAACTTGAACAAAATTACAGATCAACAAAGCAGATTTTGGATGCTGCACACACGATTATCACGAAGAACGAACAGCGCAGTGACAAAAAGTTATTTACAGAAAAAACCGGCGGATTGCCAGTGCAGGCATTGGCGCTATCGAGCGAGCGCGCCGAAGGTGAAGCAATTGTGCGGCGAATAAAAAATGCCGTAGAAAGTGGCAACAAAACCAACTCTGACTTTGCGGTTTTGTACCGCACAAACGCTCAATCAAGATCAATTGAAGAAGTTTTTGTGCAGTATGGAATTCCCTATCGCATAGTGGGCGGAGTTCGGTTTTATGACCGAAAAGAAATTAAAGACATCTTGGCCTATATTCGTCTAATGTATCAGCCAGACGATATTGCTAGTTTTGAGCGGATTGTGAATGTGCCAACTCGTGGAGTTGGAAAGGCGAGTTTGCAGAAATTTTATGATTGGCAATCAGAAAATGCATTCACATTGTCCCAAGCTTTGATGCGTGTTTCCGACTGTCCGACGGTTTCTGGAAAAGCTAAAAAAGGTTTAATAGAGCTGGTAGACATCATTACCAATGTACGTGAGATTGCCCAGGACGCTTCGGTTTCTGGCGTAATCGACACTCTTGTACGACGAATTGACTACATTGCATACATCGATGACGGTACTGCTCAGGGTGATTCCAAGAAGGAGAACGTCAAGGAGCTTTCATCTGTCGCACAAGAATATCAAGACGTAGGAATGGATGGATTCTTGGAAGAAGTAGCTTTACTCAGTGATTTGGATAATACTGATTTTGGAACCGATGTTGTGACGTTAATGACGTTGCACAGTGCAAAAGGATTGGAATTTCCTGTAGTGTTTATGATTGGGATGGAAGAGACGATTATGCCTCATTCGCGTGCGCTTTATGACCAGGCAGAGATGGAAGAAGAGCGAAGGCTTTGCTACGTCGGGATGACTAGAGCAAAAGAGGAATTGTATCTAACTTACGCTTCGGCCAGATTGCTTTATGGCGGGATACAACACAATCCGCCGTCTAGGTTCATTTCGGAAATTGATGTAGAAGAATCGCACCAGTTTACAAAGCCAAGTTTTGGAAATTCATGGCAGAAACAACCACGGATTGACTACAACTCACAGCCAGAACAAATACCACAGCGTCCAACGAAAACTGATGAAGTGCGAGTCGTGCCAGATATTGAAGAAGGTTCGGGCGTAATGCATAAAGTTTTTGGTCCTGGAACTGTGCTGCAGATGGACGGAGACCTGGCAACAATTTATTTTAAGGGCAAGGGTACAAAACAACTCGACATTTCCCTTGCACCTCTAGAAAAGATAGAATAGTAGTATGTGGAAGATACTTGGAAAAATACTTTTTTGGATGGCATGGCCAGCTTTGTTTGTGTACCTCAAAATTGGAACCAGAACTCGGATTGCTGTCTTTGTAGGAGATGAAGTTTTGGTTGTGAGGCCGTGGATGGGATCGGGCAAGTGGATTTTGCCGGGTGGTGGGTTGCATGCCAAAGAAAAACCTATAGAAGGAGTTCTTAGGGAACTTAAAGAAGAGACAGGTTTGAAGATCAACTCTGAAAATGTGCAGGCATCGGGCAAGAAACGAACAACAAATAGTGGAATTTCAGCCGACTATTATCTTTTTAAATCCAAACTGAGCAAAAAACAAAGCCTTCAAAAACAAAAGCTAGAAATCATTGAAGCAAAATGGTTAAAAATTGAACGAGCCAAGCGGGATATCTCTGAGTTGGCTGATCTGATAAAATAAGACATGCGGCAAAGTCGCTATTTATGAGTATGAACAAAAAATCTATTGCTGCACCAGAGTCTATGAATCATGGCTGGAAGGTTTGGCGTCGAGCCCATCCACTTCTAATTCCTGTGGTTGTTTTATTATTCTTGTTTTTTGCAACCATGGTCGGCCTTGTCTTTACAGGTGGAACTACAGTTGGCGCTGACGATAAAAAAATCGTAAATGTATTTTTGGACGACGTTGAACAAACTGTTCCGACCCGAGCTCAAACCGTTGGTGAGTTACTGGAAAAACTTGATATCAACCTGCGAGATGGCGACACTGTTGAGCCCCGGCAAGATTCAGCAATTTTTGAAGACGATTTTGATATCAATATCTACCGTGCCAGAGAAGTTGTTATTGAGGATGGCAAAAAGACTTATGCTACAAAAACTGCCACGCAAGCTCCAAGAGTAATCACCGAAGAGCTTGGTTTAAAAGTCTACGAGGAAGATATAATTGAAATAGACGCAACCGGAGACGTTTTGGAGTCGGGGTTCTTGGCGGAAAAGTATGTGATTGATCGTGCCATTCCGGTTAGAATTATTTTGTACGGAAACGTCGTTACTGCCCGCACTCAGTCGGAAACAGTTCGCGAATTGTTGCTCGAGAAGGGGATTGAGCTTCAAGAAAATGACACATTAAGCGTTGATATAGATAGTAAACTAAAGAACGGTTTAGAAATAATTATTGCCATAGAGGGTCAAATAATTGAAACCGTTGAAGAAGATATACCTTTCAAAACTGAAACTATAGATGATCCGGATGTTTTCGCGGGTGAGTCTTTTGTGAAAACGCCGGGAGTTCTGGGCAAGAAGATTGTAACTTATGACATTAAGCTGGTGAACGGAAAAGAAGACTCCAGGAAAGTGATCCAAGAAGTTGTGGCTGAAAAACCAGTGAAAGAAGTTGTTGTGCGCGGAACCAAGGTTATAATTAGTGATCCAAACTCTAACAGAGGAATCGGGCAAACAATCGCTGCTTCGCGTGGATTCACCGGAAGCGAGTTCTATTGTCTTGATCAACTTTGGACTAAAGAATCAAACTGGCGAACAAATGCCGGAAATCCTACTTCTGGCGCTTACGGAATCCCACAATCACTTCCTGGTGAAAAGATGGCATCTGTAGGCTCTGATTGGCGCTATAACCCTGCTACACAGATTAAATGGGGTCTTGGCTACATCGAAGGCCGCTACGGCAGTCCTTGTGGAGCCTGGGCACACTCTCAATCCGTCGGCTGGTACTAAAGGAGTAAGGAGGGAGTGTCTCTCCCTCCTTAGCTCACTCACTTTCGGCTCGTTCGTATCCTCCCTCCAATAGGTGTTCGCATTTTGCGAAGTAAATTCGACAAAAGCTCACTCTTGTAATGATTTAGTAAGACTATGAAGGCCTCTGTTATAATGGGGTTATGAATATAGTTGAGGATGGATATAATTGGTTGATTAGATTAGAGAAGGGTGAGAAAGTTGTAGAGTCTTTGATCCAAATTATTCGAGATAACAACATCCCAAGTTGTTGGGTCTCTGGAATTGGTGGCTGTCTAGAGGCAAAGGTTGGTTTTTACGACCTACCCAACCAAAAAATGAACTGGACAGATTTCAAAGAAATGATGGAAGTTACAGCACTTCAGGGCAATGTCAGTTGGACTGGAACCGAGCCTGACTTGCATCTTCATGTAACACTTGGGAAAAAAGATCACACAACCATGGCTGGACACGTCGGAGAACTAGTTACAAGTGGCACGATGGAGATATATTTACATCGGTGGTATGGTCCAAACTGGAAAAAGCGGATGGATCCAAAAACCGGCATCAAAATCCTGGATATCTAATGGTTGAGCCAAAGAAATCTCTCGGACAACATTGGCTTAACAACGACAAAATTATTGATGAGATTGTAGAATTTTCAGGCGTAAAAGCTGGCAATAATGTTTTAGAAATTGGCCCTGGTGAAGGCGCACTGAGCCAAAAATTACTTGATCGTGGCGCAATACTTAGTGCCGTTGAGGTTGATCACGAGTCGATAAGGCATTTGCAAAAAAGATTCAAAGGCAAAGAGTTGTTTCATCTGATAAAACAAGACATTCGTGAATTTGATTTGAGCCAAATGCCAAAAAATTACAAAGTGGTGGCCAATATTCCATATTATTTAACCGCAAACTTGATCCGTAAATTTATCAACACACTAAATAAACCCGTTTCCACTACTTTGCTCGTTCAAAAAGAAGTTGCTGAGCGATTGGTGACAAAACCTGGAAAAATGAGTTTGATCAGTGTGTTAACACAAGCTTGGTATGATGTGAGCCTCGGTAATATTGTAGATGCGAGCGAGTTTACTCCTCCTCCAAAGGTTGATTCGCAGGTGGTGAAACTTGATCTCAGGACAGACCCGCCATTCGGTAATAATTGGGATGAATTCAAGAAATCATGGCCAGAATACGAAAAAACTGTAGCAGCAGGGTTTAACCAGCCAAGAAAGAAGCTTCGGTCGTCTTTCGCGGCTGGGATGGGGGTATCGAAAGAAGTGGCAGAAGAGATCCTTAAAAAGGCAGAAATAGACCAAAATCTGCGCGCACAAGAGTTGACACTGGAACAGTGGTCGGAAATACAAAAAGTACTAGACAAAAATAAGCAAAAGTAGTATAATAAAGCCTTATGAGTAATCCATTTCAAGTTATACCCGGTGAAGCACTTTCGCCTGGAAAAAGTCGATTTACAGGGGTCCCAACGACGGATGGCAACACTTTTCATATGTTACCAAAGGCCAATGTAACGCCAAAACTACGGGTTTGGAACAGCGAAACGGTAATAAAATATTGCGGTTCTGAGTATGATTCAGAAATAGCAGCTGGTGCTCGTATGTTTGGCGATACAGAAGATTTAGACGCTGCATTGGGCGAAACAATCGACCACATAATTGATCAATTATCTTTATTAGATTCAGTTCAAGTTGATTACGCTCAGCCACACTATGAAATTGGTGACGTCCCAAAGTTCGCTGAAGGCGGGAAAATTGAAAAGCTTGAAAAGGGCATCATTGTCAAAACGCAAATAATTCGAGGCGTGCCAATGGGTGATTGGGTGAACGCAGAAGGCGAACATGTGGCAGATGCAGTCTTGGGAAATCTGTATGATTCACTGGCACAGTATGTTGCCCTTACAAAAGGGCGAATGTTTCTGCCGAATATATTTGAACATGTAAACTGGAGAGTGAGCGGTGACGAAGACACGCACTTTCCGACTCTTACATCGCTTGAACCTAACATTTCTTTTAATCAGGGTGAGCTTAGGGAAAGTGCTATAGAAACTATCAAGAGAAAAGGGATGACCTTACCTCACGAAGAGCCGGTTGCCGAATATGATGTCGATGCAATAATACTGGCTTTCCCAATGGATCGTATTGGAACTTCATAATAATTTTTTTGTGATAATACTTGACGTGCTTACGGTCAACGAGTAAAGTATTGTATAGAGACTTTGTGTGAGTTGAAGTTCGACTCAAAAAAATTATGAATAATATTGGTTTATCATTACACCACCTATCTTCTATCTTGGAACGTAAATCTGACGATTTGCTTTTGGTTAATTTGGATCTTGGATACTCGCAGTTCAAGATCCTTCTAGCTCTTTCGGATAACAGGGGAATTCAGCAGAAAGAGATTGCAAAAAGGCTTGGTCAAACAGAGGCTTCTATTTCAAGGCAAATTTGGAAGATGAAGACAGACGGTTTGATACAAGTAGCCATGAACCCAGACGACAGAAGAGAACGAATTACAAACCTTAGTGCAAAAGGAACAAACAAACTTCAACAAGCCTCGGCGCTTTTGAACAGTTCCCTTGCCCCAGTTTTTGAAGGCGTTTCTGGCGCTGAACAAGAAAACCTAATCCGACTTCTAGAGCACCTCTACACCCGTGCCCAAGTCCTGTAAAACAAAAAAACACCAACTTTCATTGATGTTCTTGTGGTGGAGCACCTTGAAAAAAGTTCACCCCTCATTGTCGAGGAAGTGCATCGCTGGCGTGATTTACTCTGGGACGACTATTTAGATTATAGATATAAGAAGGAACGTACATCAGAGGTACATAACCCCTGATGGTATACCCCCTGTATAAAGTAGTAGTGGAGAGAATGAAGAATTTAGTAGGTGCTGATGATGAATGTCATTCCATCATTTGTCTAACTTAATTATAACATTTTGGGCTTTAGCCGCTTACTTGTTGAGCTGAAAGACTAAGTTATCACACTCAAGTTGGGCGGTCCCGATAGCGGCTACCATTACATCTGGCTCAACAACATGATGACCTGGTTTCTCCCAAGGATCGGCAACTAAGAAATTACCTTCTTCATCGTTACCATAAATAACAACGCTATGGTTCCACGCCTTACCATTAACATCGTCTGGCTTTGCCTCTTTTTCGCCGATATTACTTGTTCTACCTTTACCATACAAAGTATCAAACGATAAACAAGGCAGTACAGGTCCTTTCTTGAGTAATTCGTATAGTAGGTTGCTAGTAATAGCGTTCACAATATGCAGTTCTCCATCAGACTGAATAAATTCTAGGTACGCCTCACAGTAAGCAGTATTCCATAAGTTACCAAGGCTAGGCACCTTTAGCCCAGACTTCCTTGCTTCTAGTCGCTCAACAACCTCTGTTGGAGAGAGCTTAGACCAAGACTGGTCAATAACTTGGACGTCTGCCGTGTAGAGCGTAACATCAAAGCCAAGTGACTTACACCAAGTTGCCATTTGTTGGTTGATGGTACCAAAGTTCTCACCTTTTTCGTTTTTAACTTGAGGTACTTTGGCGGAAATCTCATCTACACTCAAGTTTTCACCGTAGAAGCCAAGTAACATACTCAGAGCAGTTGGACTACAAGTTGTAATCGTCGGCTGGTATTGATGTTTTATCTCATACTCTGTTTTGTTCATATACCAATAATAACAGAGGGTTATTACTGGACGACTATATAGACTATAAATACCTCAAAAACCGTTCTTCAGATGTATATAATTTTTGAGGGTATACACCCTTATATATTACTTAATACCAAACTTAGCTTCACAGTCGCTTACAATTTGCTTTATTGCTTCAAAATAGTTGTCAGCTTCTTTGAAGAAGGATTCAATTTTTACTTCTTTGTTGGTGTCACTGCGATATTCTGTGATTATTATGTCCTCTTTAATTTCGCCAGCTATTCCATCAACCTCTCGTTCTGTGCCATCTTCGTTAGTAGCTATAACATGTGCTACAGGCTTACTGCTTTCAAAGTTAAACCCTACTTTAACTATTCCGTCCTTGCTTTCAATGCCGTCACCAAAATTAAAAGTAGCTCCCCATACATGACCACTTTTATTTACGAGTCGCTGATGTTGAGTGATTGTGCGTAATGAATTGAAGCTATCGAAACTTTGGGTTTTTTTGACCTCGTTATTACTCCACCAGTCAGTGAATCCTTCTGATTTTGCATATTCTTTTTGCATAACGAAGGTTACGCTTCTTGAAGCTGAAACGAATGCGTTAATCAAATATATGTATTCGGATCGCCCCTCGATAAAGGCCGCTTTCATTTGATGATAGAAGTATTCAGCTTCACCAAGTTTCTCACGTGTGTCAGACATACTAATTATTTTAGCAGAAGGTGTCGCACAATAAAGATTGTGCGAACCAAGATAACAGGGGTAGGCCATTATTTTAATGTCTAGAATTCTTGTCAAGTGCCTATGCTATTCTTATCCACCCCTGTTAAAAAAATATTATACAATATTTATATTTCAAGAAAATTAAGAGATAGGCCATTCTACTCAAATAGTAGGGATGAAGCTAATTAAAAATTATAATATAATAAATTATCAAATTAACAACCTATTTTAAATGCTATAATATTGATATGCAGGTTATTTCTTAATGAATAATGATTTAGAAAAAAAGGATCAAGATTTCTCAAAATGGCTCATTCCATTTGCCTTTGCGATGCCCTCCATTATGTTTGGAATAATTGGAGCTTTAGTAGGCTATTTTGATAAAGAAGCGTCTGTAAAGGGTGCATTCACAGGATTTATCTGGGGCTTTGGTGTAGGAGTTGCAATATCTGTTATTTGTTTTGCGTGGATTTACATATGGAAATGGCTCAAAGATAATGCTGATAAAGGAAAGTTATTTCCTTATATTTTAGGAGGTATTGCTGCAGGTATTATTATTAGTGGCTACATTGCGATAAGCTTTGGAAAGCCATCTTGCGACGAGTACGACGGAGCACCTTACAATTCTTGCATTAGTTATGACGACAACGGCTTTGAACCCTCAAGTGATCAACAAATTAGTAAATTTTGGAGCACATTACCAGTAGCTATGATCATCACTATTCTCATTTCTATTATAGTTCACAGCTATAGAAAAAAAGAATAACGTACAATAACGACGTTTTCGGCATCAAAATTGTCAAATAGAGCAGAACTAAATATTCACTCGCGTAGGAAATTCATCCTTACTTGCACTTACTATATTATCTACTAACTTCACTACGCTATTATACATTGATTCGTAAGTAGCCCATGCATAGGCAGGCGCTGCCCAAACATTACCTTCAAATTTAGCAAATTCTTTTGGCTCACCTTCAAATCCATAGCCGAATAGATCATCAGAGGAGACCATATCTAGTAGTAGCTGATGATTGAATACAGCATGAACAACATCAACGACTATTGCTTCTTTTTTAATAGTGCGAATCATTTCATCACTTATTAATGATAATGTCTCGTTGTTCTTAGCTGTTGCTGGAAAAATAACATCCGCTGTTTTCAGCACCTCTTCCAATGGTAGCTTCTCATAATTATCATCACTAGAAGATCGTGACCAATAAACAACGTTCATTCCTAGCCCTGCACATCTCTCTGCTATTGCTGAGCCGATATTACCTAGTCCGATAATAGCTGCTGTTTTACCTCTTAATTGGATACCACGATACTTCATAAAGTCTTTATCGAAGTCTAACGGGAATCCATCTTTGATCAGCTTAGGTGTTTGTCTCGCCAAATTGAACATCATCATTACTGCCCACTCAGCGACTGCTTGATGATTGAATGCCCTAATGTTACAG
>JALYPT010000006.1 GCA_030856205.1 bacterium
GGCTTGGCGGTTTTGCTTGGTGTACTTAGTTTGATCACGGTTTTGGTTATTTCTTTCGGTGTTTACACCTTTTTCGATTCGATTTTTAGTGGAATTGATAAGGTTGCTGAAACAACAGCAGTAGAAAAAACAACAACCGAGCAAACTGATGCCACAGAAAAGACTTCTGATGATAATATCGATACACCTACGGAAGTGATTAAGACTCAAACAGAAGTAAAAAATGAAAATCAGGAAGCAAAGAAACAAGAACCAGCAAAAACTGCTGCAAAAGTACAAACAGCTCAAGCTTCAAAAAACGTTCCTGACACAGGCCCAGGGGATATATTGGCGGTGTTTATCGTAACTGTTGGTGTCGGCGTGCTTATTTCACAAGCCTATCAACGGCTATCTATTCCTGAGTAAAGTAGTTGATTTCGTTAACGATATCCAATAAAGCTTCAGCGCGTTCATGCTTGTCTTCGATTTTGTTGGCTACTTCATGAGCTTTTGGAATTAAGTCTTTGTTATCACCAGATTGAATCATCATAAGAAGTGTTTTGAATTCTTCATCTGGTGGCAGGTCGAGTTCGTCTACAAGAGGCGAAAGTTCTTTTAGTGCTGATTGTTTGATTGCCAATAGATCTTTGTTGGCCGATTTTGGTTCTGGGGCAGGAGACTCGTCCATTGGTTTCACTTCAGGAGCTGGAATTTCAATTTGTGGTGTTGGTTCTGCTTGGTCTGTAGCAGATTCGTTGGCAGTATCATCAACTGGTGCTGGTGTAAAACTATCTTGAGGAGTTCCTACAGAAATGCTTGTGCCTACTTGGTCGTTCTGACCGGCGTTAGGATCCGAAGTTAGACCAGTTGTAGTAACTGCTTGTCCGTCTGATGTTGGTTCAATAATTGGGCCCGTTGTATCGTCGGCCATGGCTCACCCCCTGTGGTTAATAAACGTATTATAGCAAAGTGCTAATGCTTATCAAAAGCTATTTTGCTAGTTCTTTTTTCATTTTCTCGATCAAATCCACTGGTGTTGGGTTGAGACCGTTGAGCAGAGCAGTGTAAAGTGTTACAAAATCACCCAAAATAACAGCGTAAAGTTGCTGCTCTAACAGTGTTTCACCCTTTGGCTTAACGATTATTGGGTGAGGGCGTTTGCCGGATAGCATTTTCTCTGTGACTTCAAAGCGCTTTTGTATTTGCGGATGCTCTAGGCTTGATCTGATATCAATTATGGAATAGTTCTGTTCGATCGGGTGAGATGTCCAACCCAGGAACTCGTTATGCGAAAATTCGGGGTATTGGTTCGTCCATGCCACGTTTTTGGCGTTTTCGTTAAAGCTAATCTTCCATTTATATGCCGCTGCAGACATCTTTGGACCACTGTAAACCACCATAGACCTGCCAACAACGTCTAGTGCAATCTGTTTGGCCAAGTTCTTTTCTGTGTGAACGGTTGGAATCCAATCTTGCACGACTTCTTTTACAAAATCGGCTGCTTTTTCTAGTTCCTGAGTCTTATTTTTTGTGACTCCATATGCTTCCAGTAGGGTAGTCAGGGCTTTGACAGAGTATCCAAAAGCGAATCGTGGCTGCAAACCGCTTGGAAAAGTCACATGAGGGTAATGTTTGGTTTTTGCGATTTCATCAAGTTTGCCTCCAGATGAAACCACTGCAATCAAGGCGCCTTTCTTTTCTGCTTGAGCTAGTGCAGATAATGTTTCTTCTGTATTTCCAGAGTAGCTTGAAGCGATAAACAAAGTTTTTTTATTAACAAAGTTCGGAATGTTGTAGTCTCTGACAATTTGAACGGGAATCGTTAGATCTTCTAGCCATGTCCTTACAAATTGAGCTCCCAACGCAGATCCACCCATTCCGGCTATGACCACATGATCATGAGGGCTGTTGTCTGCGTGTTTAACTTCAAAGTTTACTTGTAGCTGTTGCCACTGTTTTTCAGCAATTCCCAGTGCATCCTGTGCATCTTTTTGGTGAATGTATTTTAGGTCATCTAACATTGAATCCAGTATACCATCGCGTGAGCTAACCTATGTTTGCTTTCTTGGCACGGTCCTGAGCTCAGAATTTGGTAAAAATTTTACCAAATTCTTCGTGCGGATGTGACCAAGATAGCAAACATAGGTTAGCTTACAGGGTATAATTGAGTGCATGATAAAGACGAAAGAGGATTTGAAGCAGCTTGGGACGATTCTGACGATCTGGGCTCATCCAGATGATGAGACTTTTACTTCGGCAGGACTTCTTTCGATGGCGACAGAAAACGGCCAGAAAGTTATTTGCGTGACGGCAACCCGTGGAGGTACTGGGAAGGCTGATCAAATTCAGGCGACAGAGGAAGAGCTGGAAGAAATTCGAACAAATGAATTGTCCAAGTCACTGGCGTGTCTGGGCGATATTGAACACGAATGGCTTGACTACAAAGATGGACATTGTGAAGAGGTGAGTATAAGTGAGTCTTGCGAGAAGGTTAGGAAGCTAATTGATAAATACCAGCCAGATACCGTTATTACTTTTGGTCCAGAAGGGCTAACTGGGCACAGCGATCACAAAGCAGTGGCGCGTTGGGCGAGCTTGGGCGTGGATGGAACCGACATCAAGTTATACAGAGTTGTTCACACGCAGACGCAAATGGAATCATATTTACAGGAGTTAGACAGTAAGCTGAACGTATTTTTTAACATAGACAAACCGCCAACGGTTAACGAGGAAGATGCCGATATTCTGCTAACCCTTGATGCTGAACACATTTCTATGAAAATTGATGCCCTAAAAGCTCAAGCATCGCAGTACGAAAAAATGTTCAATCAATTCGATGAAAATTTCTTAAAATCCGCTTTCTCATCCGAAGCCTTCATCCAAATCCAATAATTAGATGGGGCGTTCACGGATGCCGAGTTTGTAGAAGACGTAGACGATGATTATGTGTAGGCCGAAGAATATTGAAATGATTAGAGCGTATTCCAAAAGTGTTAGTTGAACTACGGGAAGGCTGAAGATAATTGCGCCTAGAACGTAGTCTATTTGATCGAAAGGCAGCCAGGATTCTCCGGGTGCAGTGCCTCGGAGTCGTTTAAAGTAGCTTTCTACTATGTCGCCAAATAATGCTCCGAAACCTAGTAGTGCGCCAATTAAGGCTACTTTGATCGCGCTAATGCCCGGGATTAAGTTTTCATAAAACTCGGGAGTGAGTTTGTATTGAACGAGCACCAAAAGCATGGCAACCAAGGTTCCAAGAATGATTCCACGGTAGGTTTTGTTCTTTCCAAAGTGCTTTGTACTAATGGGCCAATCCCAGTTTTTTATCACGGGAGCTTTGGCTGCTACGACGGGCATCATGTTTGAAACGCCTGCAGGTAGGAAGAACCAAATAGCTTCTAAGATAACCTCCATTATTTTCGCCCTCTTAGCCTGTTTAGTTTTGGGTATAGAAGGGTCCGGAGCGGTGGACGATGCATTTCTAGCTTAGACGTTTTCATGAGTTTTACAAGGTTATCCCGTGTAGGTTTTTCTTTAACCATAGAATAAGCAGAACCAAGACCTTTAACTCCGTGAGCGTCACTAGATGCTGCGGTGGCTTTCGAGTTCATTCGCGCCCACTTAGTTGCCTCAATACCTTTTCCTTGGCGTACTGCACGAGCGTTATAAACCTCGACGATGTCTATGTGCTCTGTAACTTTTTCAAGATTGGCCATTGAGATTCCTTTTCGAACTTTCTCAAATGGGTGGGGCAGATATACGATTCCGCCTTGGTCTTTTATTGCTTTGATAGTGTCCGCTAGATCCATTCCTGGCTCCACTTTTTTGGTCAAAAACAGCCCAATAATTTCGCCTTGATTAGTCATAATCTCTTCACCAACTATAACTTGGTGACCAAATTTTGTGTTCAGTTTAAGCGCAAGTTGTATGGAATCGTGATCTGTTATTGCAATAACATCAATTTTTTTTAATTCCAAAACTTGCTCATATTGAGCTTCAGAAATTCCACCATCTGGTGACTGTGTTGAATGAGTGTGCAGGTCAATCTTTAGCATTTTATTTCCTAAGAGCTTTAACAATCCTATAAAGTCTTCCGACGGCAGTTAATGCAGCAAGAACTGCAATGATGTACAAAATGTATTCCAGTTTGTCGAAGAACAGTCCAACAACTATCAAGAACATGCGGACTTCAAAGCGCAGAACTCCGTCAGAAAACACTCGATTTTTTTCATTGCTTGATAGTTTCTTGTCTGCGATGGCAGTTTCGCCCTTGGCTTTGATGTAACTGACCAACAGGGAAGCGCCAAGTGCCGCAACTGCCCAAACCGCAAAGTCTGGCTCGTGAATATCAACAAAGTAATAAGCGATGGCGATATATAAAAATACTTCTTTAATTCGGTCGGTGCTGGCGTCGAGCACCATGCCAGCTGGGCTAGCTCGCTTTTGCAAGCGAGCTAGTTCGCCGTCTAATGTGTCGAACAAACCAAAGATAATTAGCAAGATTCCTGCGGAGACAAAGTCGCCAATCATAATCAAACCTGCAATGGGCAAGTGCATGGCCAAGCCAAAGTAGGTGATGATGTCTGGATGTAGTTTGCCATCTGTTGCTTTGTTGAGGGCGACTGCCACGCCGTGCATGAATTTTCGCATCAAGTTCCGTACAATATCTAAAATAGCCATGACCACATTATACGGTATAATAACGACAGATGAGTAGAAGACGAAAGCTGTCCTTTGCATGGCGCGTTCAGACGATGTTGCTCCTGGCGACATTGTTTGCTTTGTCTCTGCTGGCAATCAGAATGTTCGTTAGCCAAGAAATTCACCTGGGCTTCTTGGCCTGGAATCTGTTCTTGGCCTGGATTCCCGTTCCACTAGCTTTTTGGCTGAGATTTGAGCTCAAAAAACGCCCATGGATGACTTGGCAAAACTTGTTGATTACGTTTACTTGGCTTTTGTTCTTACCCAACAGTTTTTACGTTATTACAGATGCTCTTCACCTGACTTTTTCAGAGCCATCCTATCTTATTTTCGATATCGCTTTAATTTTTAGCATCATAGTAAACTCCATGATTCTGGGCTACATTTCGGTGTTTATGGTTCATCGCCAACTCATGATTAGGCACGCGGTAACAAAAGCGCATCTCATGATATCGGGTGTCTTTATACTGAGCGGTTTTGGAATTTACCTAGGACGTTACCTCAGATGGAATTCCTGGGACGTCTTAGCCAGTCCGTTTGGTCTAATCTTCGATCTGTCAGAGATAATCATTCATCCTTTTGCCAACTGGCAAGCCTACTCAACCACATTGGTTTACGCCGGACTTATTGGCGTTTTTTACGCAATCACATACGAATTCATAGGCCTCGTCGGCGAATGGAACAAAAAATAGCGGCTTGCTCTAGAACATGGTAGAATACCTCTGTTATGCAAGATATTTCTAAGTTAATAAAAATGTCCGTGCTCGATTTGTACGACGAAAAAGTTGAGGTTGAACTGACTCAGCCAGAGCCAAAGTTTGGTGACTTTGCGTGCAGTGTTGCTTTGATGTTGGCTAGTGAAGTGGGCAGAAGTCCACGAGAAATTGCACAGGAAATTGCAGACAAAATCAAAACCAATGAGCAAATTGCAAATGTAGACGTGGCTGGGCCTGGATTTATTAACATCAAGCTGACAGATAAAACTTTGCTTTCAATGGCCAAAGTTTATCCAGCTCAAAGTTTTAAAGGTAAAGTTGTATTAACAGAGTATTCTGATCCAAATCCGTTCAAGGTTTTGCACGCCGGACACTTATATACAACTGTGGCTGGTGATGCAATCTCCAAATTGTTTGAAGCGGCTGGCGCCAAAGTCCACCGGGTAAACTTTGGCGGTGACGTTGGTTTACATGTGGGCAGAACCATGTGGGCGATTCTGCAAAAACTTGGTGGAGAAAACCCAGAAGCTCTAAAAAAAGTTTCTGAAAATAAAAGAGCAGATTGGCTGGCCGATGCTTACGTAAAGGGAACTGCTGCTTACGAAGACGATGAAAAAGCCAAAAAAGAGATTATTGATCTAAACAAAAAAGTTTATCAGCTCCATAAGGACAACGATCATAAGAGTGAGTTTGCACAAATTTATTGGACTACGCGTGAGTGGAGTTACCAAGCGTTCGATGCTTTTTATGCGAGGCTAGGCACAAAATTCGATAAGTATTACCCAGAAAGTGAAGTAACGCAGCTAGGACTTCAAACCGTGAAAGATAACATAGGCAAAGTTTATGAAGAGTCTGACGGCGCAGTTGTTTTCAAGGGCGAAGAACATGACCTACACACAAGGGTTTTTATTAACAGAGAGGGACTTCCAACATACGAAGCCAAAGACGTGGGTTTGATCATGCACAAACAACAAGATTTTAATCCTGATTTGTCTGTAATTTTGACCGGAAACGAGCAAGAACATTACCTAAACGTTGTAATGAAGAGCATTGAGCAGTTTAATCCAGATTTGGTAGCCAAAACTAAGCACATACATAATGGACTTCTAAAGATGTCTGGCGGAGAAAAGATGAGCTCTAGAAAAGGCAACATTTTAAAAGCCACAGATATTTTGGATGAAGTAAAAAGCATAGTTGAAAAAGAGCATGGCAAAGAAAATTCAATCGCAATCTCGCTGGGCGCCATCAGATATGCGTTACTAAAAAATAGAATAGGTGGAGATATTCACTTTGATATTAAAGAATCGGTCAGTCTACAAGGGAATAGTGGACCGTATCTGCAATACGCTCATGCTAGAGCGAGATCAATCCTTTCGAAGACAAAACTTACACCCAGGGTAGCCGATGAGCTAACAGATGAAGAACGAACATTAGTACGAAAGATCAGTGAATATAGCATGGTTGTTGACGAAGCCGCCTTGGAGCTTGCGCCACATAAAATTTGTACTTTCTTGTTCGACCTAGCGCATGAGTTCAATCGATTCTACGAAGGCAATCGAATAGTTGGGGATTCTCGCGAAGGTGAGAGACTGACAATTGTTAATCTGTATGCCGACACCTTGAAGCATGGCTTACAGCTTCTTGGGATCGAACCTCTTGAAACTATGTAAACCACTTGTGCTAAAATAAAAATGTAAATTAACAACATAAGGGGTATTTATGGACGTTCTATTAGATTATCTACAAGATTTAAACTGGGTAACTGTTGCAGTTGCGGCGCTAGCTGCATATGTGGTTGGTTCTGTTTGGTATTCGAAGCCATTATTTGGCATGGTTTGGATGAAAGGTGCAGGTCTTAAAGAAAAAGATACGAAAAAGAAAGATATGATGATGAAGGCCATGGTTGCGGGCGCAATTTCAGTAGGAATTACCGCAACAGCATTTGGTATTGTTTTTAACGCCTTTGCTTTAGATGGAGTTGTTGACGGTGCATTACTCGGAATCTTGATAAGCATTGGCTTTCTTGGTGCAAACAAGCTTATGTCAAATGCATTTGAACAAAAAGATATGATGTACAGTGGTGTGGTGATTTTGGGTGACATGGCTTCACTAGTTGCTATTGGTGTTGTTTTTGGCTTGCTTTAGTAATGGCAAAAAAGATAAACGACGACGACTTTAAAAAAAGATTATCAGACGCTCAGTATCGAGTTCTAAGAGAGGGCGGTACCGAAGCTCCTGGTTCTGGAAAGTTCGATAAATATGATAAACCAGGCGTATATAAATGCGCCGCTTGTGGGCAGGAATTGTTTAGTAGTGATGAAAAATTTGACTCAAACATGCCAGGGTTAGTTGGTTGGCCAGCATTTTCTGATGCGCTAAGCAATAATGCTATCGAACTAGCTGATGATAACTCTGGTGGTATGAAAAGAACAGAGATAAAATGCAGTAAATGTGGTTCACATTTGGGGCATTTGTTTGAGGATGATTCTGCTAGCAAGAATGGCAAACATTACTGTGTGAATTCTGTTGCCCTAGACTTTAATGATAAGAAGAAATAGGTTATCTACGTTTTTCAAATAGTTTTACCAAAAACCAGCTGACGGCAAGGTAGAATACAAAATTCAGAACAAAAGGGCGAACCCACTTGGCGTCGTCCATTTCTTTTTGTGGAGCGTCGGTTTCTGTATAGAATTCCATGCCAAAAGGGTAGCCGTAGGTTCTGGTTGTGATTACGACGCTGCACTTTGCTTGAGGGATAGGCGATGGTTCGCAATCTACGCGTTGATCTCGGATCGGTGAACCCAGCGGTATGAAAATTAAAACGGCCAACACCACAACTACGACTACTTTTCTTAGCGACCAGTTTGATTTTTTCTTAACCATAAGCTAATTGTAGCATTTGGCCTGCGCTCAATATTATTATTCTTGGGCACTTTCGGGTCACCTTCCGTGCAAATCAAAGATTTTAGCACGTCCGGCGCTTCCGATGTGCCAAGATTAAGAATATTAGCTCCGACCAAACGGGCATCAGGTATAATAGGCTTCATGAAGAAAAAAACAGATCTGCCATTTCCTACCGGCATACTTTGGGTTGACCTAGAAATGACGGGCTTGGATGCAAAAGAAGACGTGATTTTGGAGATTGCTGCAGAGATCACCGATTTTGAGTTCAAAACTCGCGCCAGCTACGAAGCAATGATCAAGCAACCTCGCGAAAAGGTTGTGAAGCGAATGCAGATGAACACTTGGTGGCAGTACTATCCAGATAACCGTGACACATTTATTAACGGAGTCGCAAAGGGCAAACCGCTTAAAACCGTCGAAAAAGAAATTATGGCTTTGATAGCAAAACACATTGGAAGCGAGCCTGTAATCTTGGCAGGGAATTCTATTCATAATGACCGTGCTTTCATCCGACAATGGATGCCAGATCTAGACCTGAAACTACATTACAGAATGTTAGACGTTAGCGCCTGGAAAGTGTTTATGCAAGGGCGCTTTGGCATTGAATTCCAAAAACCAGAGGTGCACCGGGCTTTTGAAGACATCCAAGGCTCTATCGCCGAGCTCGAACACTACCTCGAATTCTTCGCCAAAAAATCAAAGGATAAGTAATGAAGATGGATCATAAAACGGTTGAGGAATATATTTTGAGCATGAAAGGTGCTTGGTTGGATTATCCGTTTGGCAAAGAGGCGGCCATATATAAAGTAGGCAAGGGTGAAGACGCCAAGATGTTTGCGATTATTCAGGAGGGCAAGGATCCGGTGCGAGTTTCGCTGAAGTGTGATCCATTGCTTTCAAAGCACCTTCGCGCGGAGTATGAGACGGTCAGCCCCGGATATCATTTGAACAAAAAGCACTGGAATACGATAATTTTAACCGGACAGCTTTCGTGGGAAGAAGTACAAGATCTAATTCGACACTCTTACAACCTAGTTACCGGCGTCACCGACACCCCTGAATATTTCTAATCTTTTATGGTTAAGAAGAGGGTTTGGATGTTAACGTTAGATGTATTTAATATGTCTTTAGTGGACGTGCTTGGGGTGGTCACCGACAAATCTTCGAGGCGTTTTTGGTAGTCTCCCAAAGATTGCTTTAAAGCTTCTCTGTATGTGTCGTCGTATGTACCATTTATTTTGGCTGTTTCTAGCGTGGTCTCAAGTGAGCCTAAGCTTCCTTCGATCTCGGCGTCTTTAAATTTGCTTATTTTTCCTGTCACATCAACTCGATCGCTGGTTATAACTAATTTAACAGAGCTAGTCACGTTTTGTAGGTTGGCATCGATTGCATTTTTTTGGCCATCCTCCGTTAACGCTATGAGTGAGTTTTGGCTTTTGGCGAGCTCGATCAATTGAGATCTGTTGTCACCGCCACTACCAAAAATCAAGGAAAAGATGACAAAAATTACGATTAATATCAAAGCGCCGGCAATGAACAATATTAAGTAACGTTGTTTGTCACCGCCACCAAAGAGGCTGAAGGACTTTTTGGGCTTGTTTGGATTGGTAATAAAGTCGTATTGATTGGTGTTTAATCCACCGGTTGGTGGGGTTGGTTGTGCTTGGTTAACCATAAGAACTATTCTAGCACGCTCAAACGGGGGATAGAAGTTGACAACTATGCATAAGCGTGATAGTATTTGAACACAAATCTAAAAACAAAAAGTACAAACAAAATGCAAGATCAAAATCAAACAACACCAATAAACGACGACGATGAAACTCAAGTTCCGGGAGCTGAAGCCGTAGCACCACCAGAAGTAACTCCGGTTCAGGAAGAATTGGGTGAAACTGCGGTAGAAGGTGAAGGCGAAGTAGTGAAAGAAGCTGCCGATGCTAGCAAAGAAATTGTGGACGGTGAAGGCTAGTCATGTCTGATCAAAAACTTATTAAAGGAATAGATGTACTTGAGTTGCCAGAGGGTCACAAGACAGGTCAACTAAACGTAATTGATCATGATGAATTTATGAAAAACTTAAACAAAGCATCCAGAAAAATTACTAATAAAGGAGAAAAGTTATGAGCGGCGAAACAGATCTACAAAATCCAATTTCGGAAGCAAATCCAACAATCTCTATTGAACCCGATGGGGGGCTTGACGTAGCCAAGGCTATGGAAAACAGTGAACCAGGAGCAGTAATTGACCTACCAGGAGTGGAACGAGATGCTGCAGCCGCAGCACAAAGAGTTGTTGATCTACAGCAACCACCAATTCAACCGTCAACAGGGGAAGTGTAAGCAAAAATGGTGGGATCTGATGAGCATCAAAAAGAAGTCGAAGAAACCGGTGGCGCCGAGCTAGGCGAACAACTAGGTATGGTTTTCTCAACATCCGATGCAGCAAACGCCAGCAAAAACTTATTAAAAGATCTAGAATAAAACTCTTACGCTTGTGTGGTACCTTCGGTAGGTTCATACTGTAGTTAATGGATGCCAAGGAGGATATAAAAGCTAAGCTGTCGGTTGAGGAAGTTGCAGAGGATTATCTGGAGCTTAAGCGGGCTGGGCGCAATCATAAGGCGCTGAGTCCTTTTAGTAGTGAAAAAACCGCAAGCCTTATGATCTCGCCAGAGAAGCAGATTTGGCATGATTTTAGCTCGGGCAAGGGTGGGGATATGTTTACGCTTGTCATGGAACTGGAGGGTGTGGACTTTAAGGGAGCACTTGAGATTTTGGCCAAGAAAGCTGGGATTGACCTCAGTAAATATCAACGTGGCGATGGTGGAAGAAGCAAGCTCAAGAATAGACTGCTAGAAGCCAATGAGTTGGCCGCAAAGTTCTATCAAGTTCACTTTTCAAAGAACAAAGAAGCTTGGGATTATATCTTTAAAAAGCGTGGCTACACCAAAGAAACAGCTTTGGCTTTTCGTTTGGGCTACTCGCCAAACAACGGCGATGCATTGGTGAAGTTTTTGCAATCAAAGAAGTTTACAAGTGACGAAATTCAGAAGGCTGGTCTGGCGACGTTTAGATATAACAGATTGAACGATATGTTCCGCGGGCGGATTATGGTTCCGCTCATGGATTCTAGGGGGCAGGTGATTGGCTTTACTGCGCGGCTTTTGGCAGCGGATGATAATGGTCCAAAATACATAAACACCCCTATGACAATGCTCTATGACAAATCGCGCCACGCTTATGGATTAAACCTGGCCAAAGATGACATTAGAAAGTCGAAGTTTGTGGTTGTGGTCGAAGGGAACATGGACGTGGTTGCCAGCCATCAAGCTGGCGTGAAAAATGTTGTGGCTACAGCGGGCACGGCAATGACCGAGCAACATCTGAAGGAACTCATGCGCTTTTCTGACGATATCCGGATTGCATTTGACCAAGATCAAGCAGGATTGAACGCCACCGAGCGAATGATTCCTGTTGCCAGCAAAGTTGGCGCAAAGATTAGCATCATCACAGTGCCGCAGGGCAAGGATCCGGATGAGCTGATCAAGAAAGATCCTGGTCTGTGGGTTCAAGCGATAAACACTTATGACTATGCGACGGATTGGTTGATCAAGCAGTATACGACAAAACTAGATCTAAGTTCTGGCTCGGGCAAAAAACAACTGACAGACACGGTTTTGCCAGTGGTGGCGCAGCTAACTGACAGTGTCGAACGTGATCACTATTTGACCAAACTGGCCGAGCTTTTGGAAGTAAGCAAACCGGCGCTTATGCATAAGTTAAGTGAACAAAAAGCTCCAAAGAAGCGCTATAAACCAACAAAAGTTGTGAAGATTCCAAAGGAAGCTTCGGATGCGTTGAAAACTCAAAATCACTTTATTTCCATCGTGCTGGTAAATCCTGAACTACGTAAATATTTAAAACCGGTTCGTGATGATATGTTGGCAGATGAAAATGGCCAAGAAGTGTTGAGATTACTACAAAGAAAGCCAGACTTTGATGCCAAAAATGCTCAAGAGGTGGCTAAGGAGTTGCTTAGTAGGGCGGAGTATTGTAGAATACTGAGCGTATTATATGAAGAGCTTTATGGCTCTCTTGATAACGTTGAGTTGGACTATGAAGCCGCTCGCCTGCAAAGCAGGGTATTGAAAAATTACACAAAAACTAAAAAAGCAGAATTGGCCGAGCAGCTTAGAACGGCCGATGATGAAAAGACAGAAGAGTTGTTACAAGAAGTAAAGAAACTCGACGTATTATTAAAATCAGCAGCAGGAGAGCGTTAATGCAAGGCACGGAAAAAGACAATAAACCAGCGATAAATGAAAAACCAGTTAAAAACAAAAGGCCCCAAAAGGCAAAAGCCGGCAAGAAAATCGGCAAGCCTACAAAAATTGCCAAACAACCAGAACAAAAACGATTAGAAAAAGTTAAACGACCAGCAAAACGAACCAAACAACCAGCAGAACCAGTAGAAAAACTTTCTGAAAAGGATCAAAAACGTTTGTCAAAGTTAATTTTGACTCAGGCCAAAAAGAAGGGCTCGATTGATCAAAGGGACATTTACAAGAAAATCCCAGATACTCCAGAAAACTTGGATACACTGAGCAAGCTTTACAAAGCCTTTGCTAAAGCTAGCGTTGAGATGACAGAGGCGACAGAACCAAACGAGGATGACTTTAGCGATGAGTGGGTGGCTGAAGACGACGAAGAGATTAAGATTGATGACCAGAGTTATCTGGACGATATTGCCGACGATTCTGTTCGTTTGTATCTGCGCGAAATTGGTAAGATTCCACTTTTGAAACCAGACGAAGAACTAGCGCTGGCATATAAAGTTTTGGACGGCGAAAAACGTGCCAAAGACAAAATGGCCGAAGCAAACATGCGCCTTGTTGTATCGATTGCAAAGCGCTACGTTGGACGAGGTTTGGACCTTTTGGACTTGATCCAAGAGGGAAACACTGGACTTTTGCGTGCGGTAGAGAAGTTTGATCCATACAAAGGGTTTAAGTTTAGCACTTACGCGACTTGGTGGATCCGACAAGCGATTACTCGTGCCATTGCTGACCAGGCACGAACGATTCGTATTCCTGTGCACATGGTTGAAACCATTAACAAATTGCTTCGAACACAGAGGCGAATGACCCAAGAGCTTAATCGCGAGCCAACCAATGAAGAACTGGGTAAAGAAATGGAACTGGACGTTGAAAAAGTTGAACACATTATGAAGATTAAGCAGGATATTTCGAGTCTGGATGCATCTGTGCGAGACGATGAAGAAGACTCTGTACTCGGTGATTTCATCGAGGATGAAGACACTGTAAGTCCAGAAGATTCTGCTACAGGGCAGCTATTGAAAGAGCACGTAAAGGATATGCTTGGAGCGCTGAGTGAGCGAGAGCAAAAGATCCTCAAGCTACGTTTTGGACTAGACGACGGAAGACTGCACACACTTGAAGAAGTTGGTCAAGAATTCAACGTAACACGCGAGCGTATTCGACAGATTGAAGCTAAAGCACTTGCAAAACTGCGTAAGCACAAAGACAACAAAAAACTCCATGACTACCTCAAGTAGGATGAAGATAATTGGAGTTGGTGGAAGAAATAGATCTGGGAAAGATACTATTGTTGAGCTTTTGATTGAAAAAGGTTGGTTTGGTGTTTCGGGTGGGGATATTGTACGAGAATACTCAAGAAAACGACATGCAAATAAAGAATATCCTGTTGCTCGTGAGAATCTGACAGAGACTGCGAATTGGTTACGTACCGAACAAGGCCCAGATGTGTTGTTGAAAGAAGTAGTTAAGAGATATAAAGCTGCGAATAAAGACGGAAAATACAAAGGCTTGGTGTCTTATAGTATTCGCGCTCCGATTGAAGTAGACTTTATTTTGGAGAACGGTGGACGGATAATTTGGGTTGAAGCCAGTGATGTAGTTCGACATGCCAGACACAAGGAAGCTCAAAGAGAAGGTGAAAGCCATCAATCATTGAGGAAGATGCTAGAAATCGAAGCTCTAGAAGAACAGCCGCAACCAGGCACTCCGGCTGTAGTGCAGATGAATATTAAATATGTTCAAGAGCATGCAACAGATGTGATTGAAAATAATGGCGACGATCTGGATGCATTTTTGGCAGAGGCCGCAAAATTCGTCGAAAATTTGCTGTAGGAGTGTATACTATTTTTTATGAGTAGTGCGATGCAAGTGGAGCGGGCTAACGGGTTCCAAGTAAAATTAGCTAAATATAAGAAGCTGATTGACTTGGATATTGCTGAGTATACAAAAGTTGCTCAACGGTCGAGTTTGCAAAACTTTGGTAAAAATTCCAGAGTTGCTGCTGATGCGTACCTTCAAATTTTATCTCGCGGAGGTAAGCGAATACGTGGCGCTTTGGCTATGCTTGGATATGAGATGTCCGGTGGCAAGGATGAGCAAATGATATTGGAAGCCGCACGCGCAGTCGAGATGATTCACGCTTACATTTTGATCATGGATGACATTATGGATCGTTCACCATCCCGTCGTGGTGGGCCAACAGCACACTTTATGCTGATGGAATATCACAAAAAAATGAATTATTCCGACGATGCGTTGCATTTTGGTGAGTCAATTGCCGCCAATGCTGCTTTGATTGGAAACCACTTGGCGCAGATGCAGTTGGCAAACCTACCGGCAAAACCAGAATTATTACTAAATGCGATTAGCGTTATCAACTACGGCATGGCAACAACAGGGCATGGGCAGATAAATGATATATTCAACGAGGTTAATGGCAAGGTCACTGAGCGTGATGTGTTGAACGTGCTTGAGTGGAAGACGGCGCATTATACTTTTTTGAATCCGCTGACTTTTGGAATGACTTTGGCCGGAGCAGAGTGTAAAGAGACTGATGCGATTCGTGACTATGCCTTGAATGCTGGGTTGGCCTTTCAGATTACGGACGATATTTTGGGCACTTTTGGGGAAGAGTTTGAAAGCGGAAAAAGCCCACTTGATGATATCCGTGAAGGCAAAAGAACTTTACTAGCAGCATACGCTTTGGAAAATGCTAAAAAGACTGATCAGAACTTTTTATTACAAATGCTGGGCAATGCAAAGTTGTCGCGGAGAGAGTTTGATCGCTGCAAAGAGATTATGATCGAATCTGGTGCACTTGAGTACACACGTGACAAATCGAAGCAATATATAGCAAAAGCGATAAGTAGTTTGGATGAACACGACGATTTATGGGATACTGAGCATGTAGAGTTCCTGCGGGGCCTTGCAAATTATCTTCATAATCGGAGTAGCTAGTGAACAAAAACGAAGAGCAACAAATTTTTAAAGAGGGAAGCACGACGTTTTATTTTAGTTCGCGGTTTTTCCCTAAAACTGTGCGCGATGATGTATTCAAGCTTTATTCTTTTGTACGTGTGTCCGATGATTATGTGGATGAAAAGCCTACCCAGCCGGCAAAATTGCTGGCGCTGGAGAAAGCTTACTCCCAAGCTCTAGAGGATCCGCAGTTTGAACATATTACTCATGAGTGGGATGAGCGCGATGAACGGGTTTTGAAAAACATCGTGGCGCTTACGCACAAGTACAAGTTTGACCCCGAGTGGGTTCGCGCGTTTTTCAAAGCCATGAAGAGCGACATTAAGCATCAGA
Source organism: bacterium (assembly GCA_030856205.1). Lineage (GTDB taxonomy): Bacteria > Patescibacteriota > Saccharimonadia > Saccharimonadales > JAGQNJ01 > JALYPT01. The sequence goes on from JALYPT010000006.1 coordinate 15,949, forward strand.
AAAAGAAAACTCTCCAGGAAAGTCTGGACTATGTTTATGGTTCTGCAGAGGTAATTGGGCTGATGATGGTAAAAATTATGGGTGTCGATGACCCAGAAGCTGTATGGCAAAGACTAGAAATCGAGAAAGCACGCAAAGACCAATCAAGAATTAAAGGGCGGGTTACCAAGCTGAAGTATAAAATAAAGCATAAGTTTGGGTCTGTTACCAAAGAACAGAAAGAATCTGTCCAAAAAGAAATTGATTTGATTCACGAAACCGCCAAACTACAGGGGCGAGCGATGCAGTGGATTAACTTTATTCGCGATATTAAAGAAGACAATGAGATGAACCGACAATATCTGCCGACGAGTGAACTTAAAAAGTATAACCTGGCTGATCTTAGTGAAAAAACCGCACGCAAAAACGAAGAGAAGTACAAAAAATATATCCAGAATGAAATTAATCGATATAAAGATTGGCAAACTCAGGCAGAAGCAGGTTTTATTTTTGTTCCAACTCGGCTTCGAATTCCGATTCAGACAGCAGTAGATATGTTTAATTGGACGGCGCAGCAGATTCTGGATGATCCATTTGTGGTTTTTGAAAAGAAGGTTAAGCCAAACAAGGCACAGGTTCTTGGGGCAGCAGCCAAGCGTGGCGGAAAAATTCAAAAATAAATCAAAACCGCTTGAGCTGTTAATCTGAGACGACAGGGGTATAATAGACTCATAGGAGTGCAGTTGGAAGTAGCTAGGAACGAGAAAAGGCGGTTTGTGATCATAGACGGTAAGAGTATTTTTTACCGAGGTTATTATGCTATGCCGAATCTTTCTACCAAGGATGGAACGCCAACTGGCGGAGTTTTTGGTTTTGCAACGCTCGCTCTGGAGATTATCAAGCGGCTTGAGCCTGACTACGTGGCAGTTGCTTGGGACAAGCCCAAGACGAATATTCGAAAACGCCTCGAGATTTATCCAGAATACAAGGCTGGTCGAAAGCCAGCACCGCCCGACTTTTATGAGCAGATTCCGATTTTGCACCAGCTTTTGGATGCACTTGGTTGGCCACTTTATGAGCTTGATGATTACGAGGCCGACGATATAATTGGTGCACTCGCCAAACAAGCATCTGTGCTGGGAATAGAAACGATTATGGTTACCAGCGACATGGATATGCTTCAGGTGATCGACGAAAATACGCATCTGTACGCGCTTAAAAAAGGGTTGAGCAATATTGAAATGTTTAACCCAAAGAGTTTTGAAGAAAAGTACAAGATAAAACCTGAGCAATTTTTGGACTTGAAATCGCTCATGGGCGACAGTTCTGACAACATCCCCGGAGTTCCTGGAATTGGTAAAAAAGGCGCGACAGATCTGCTACAAGAATTCGAAACAATTGATGGTGTTTATGAGAACTTGGGCTTAATCAAAGATTCAGTGGCAAAAAAACTGGCTGAAGGAAAAGACTCGGCCTACATGAGCAAAAAGATTGCTTCAATATTCTTTGATGCTCCAATAAAACTGGATTTGAAAGAAGTTGATGGCAGTAAATGTAAGCCGGCTGAGGTTCGCAAGATTTTGAAGGAACTCGAGTTTAGAAGCTTGCTTCGTCAATCTTCAAACATTTGGAACGGCGACATAGAAGACGAGGAAGAACCGACGGACGCCGTGAAGTTGGTGGTTGGTAAAGATGTATTTATCGATTCAATAGAAAAATTTGAAGCAATAAAACTTTCAAAAGAAAACTTGGTTGTAGTTCATACGAACAGCGACAAACACGGCAAGAACCCAAAGACATTGAGTCTAGCTTTTGATTCAGATCAAACCTTTGTCATTGATATTCAAAAGATCGGTGCAAGAACGATAAAAAAAGAATTGGGTGAGTTCCTTGAAAACGCTAGATTGATCGGATATGACGTAAAATCAACACTGCAAGTTTTATTTGAACTTGGAATCGATGCAAAACTTGTCGAACATGATGTTATGGTTGGAGCGTTTTTGATCAACAGTCTTCGTCGCGACAAATCTTTACACGACCTTGCTGGTGCGGATTTGAATGTCTATCTAAAAGAGGATGATCATACGCACTCAGATGTAATCGCAATCGTACGTGAGCTACATAAAAAACAAGTTAAACAGCTAAAAGAAATGCCCAAAGTTGAGGAACTTGCTCATACGATTGAATGGCCGGTAATTTATGTTTTGGCACGAATGGAATATGTTGGCATGGAGATCAACAAGGACAAGATTAAAAAGCTGTCAGAAAAAGTTGAAGACATGATTTCTGATCTACAGCAAAAGATTTGGGGTTTTGCAGACAAAGAGTTTAACATAAGTTCACCATCTCAATTAGCTGTGCTTTTATTTGAGGATTTAGGGCTTCCAACAGAGGGTGTGAAGAAAGGGAAGACAGGTTATTCCACTGCCGCCGTTGAGCTTGCCAAGCTTAAAGGCCAGCATGAAATTATTGATTTGATCAGCCAATACCGGGAAGTAACAAAACTCAAAAATACCTACATCGATCCGCTTCCAGAAATGGTTGATGAAAATTCGCGTTTGCATTCGACATTTAGTTTAACCATGGCACAGACTGGACGATTAAGCTCTAGCGATCCAAATCTGCAAAATATTCCAGTGCGAACAGAGCTTGGTAAAAAAATTCGTGAAGCGTTTGAGGCCAAAGACGACCACGTATTTATTCAGGCAGACTATTCACAATTTGAACTTCGTTTGGCTGCATACCTTTGTGGTGATAAAGACTTGATTGACCAATTTAACAGAGACATTGATGTGCACACAACGACGGCTGCAGAGGTTTATGATCGTAAGCCCGAAGACATTTCAAAGAACATGCGACGTGATGCTAAGGTTGTAAATTTTGGTGTAATGTACGGCCTCAGCACGCACGGATTAGTTGCTGCAACCGGAATGTCATACGCTCAGGCCAAGCATTTTATTAGCAAGTATTTCGAGGTGCGACCAAAGCTAAAAGAATACATTGACTCGGTCAAACAACAAGCCAAAGAACAAGGATATGTTGAGAATATTTATGGCCGACGTCGTCCAACTCCCGATGTACAATCGAGCAACTTCATGGTTCGTGAAGGTGGCCTGCGTGCAGCGGTGAACATGCCGTTTCAAGGCTCTGCAGCCGACATTATGAAAAAGGCCATGGTTCAGGTTCAAGAAAAACTAGACGATGACTGCGTTATGCTGTTGCAAATCCACGACAGCATTATTGTTGAATGTCCAATAGCCAAAAAGAAGCAAGTTGCAAAGATGATGAAAGAGACAATGGAAGGAGTAATTGATCTTCCAGTAAAACTAACCGTCGACACCGAAACCGGCGACAATTGGGGCGAACTCTAAAATGGAAGTTACTGTAATTGTATGAAAAGGTTTGTTTTATTGATAACTGGACCGGCTGGATCCGGCAAAACGACGATCGGGAATGCGCTGGCCAAAGAAATTCCCAACACAGCCCACATCGATGCTGATTACGTTAAGCACTTCATCCAAAATGGTTTTTTGTATGACACTTCAAAGAAGGGAATAGCTCAGTGGAAACTCCTTGGGCACCAACTTGGGCTTTTGGCCACAAATTATCATCGTGCTGGCTACAATGTCGTGATTAACGGATATATAAGTACAGACGGATTTGAAAAATTGATTCGCATTATTGAGCCAACGCATAAAGTTTTGTTGTTGCCACATCTTAAAGTTGTGATCAGTCGTGATGCCGCGCGGCCTGAAGATTTTATTATGGGAAAACCTGCTGTAACCAAGCATCACAAACATTTTAGCAACCACAAACTCTTTGATGATTGGTACACAATCGACTCGACCATACACACAATATCCGATACAAAAACTGACATAATTAGAATACTAAATAAAGCGTGAGCGGGATCTTGAATAATTTGCACAAATGTGCTAAAATAGGTTCGTTATGAGAGCAAAACAACTAGCATTTATTAGTTTCATGGTTTTCTTACTACTACTGATCGGTCTTTTGATTTTTACAATTGACTGGGGTGGTTCTGAAGCCAAAGAAGAGGTAGTGGTTAAACAACTTGTCCTGCATGAATTATCAGAGACACCAGCCACTGTTACTTTCCTAAAATCTGGTCCAATTGTTGCTGATTCAAAGCACCGAGAACTATTGATTACTGTAAATAATGCTGAGATCGTAGCCCAAATTATTCAAGGTTATGAAGGAACTGTGATTAAAACTTCTCGTTTTGCCAACAATGCGGCAGCTTACCAAGCATTTTTAGCAGCTCTTGAGGATATATATTTTAACAACTCTCGGATATACACAGGTGCTCGTACATCAGAAGGTTCGTGCCCGACTGGCCGCCGATACACATATACTCTTAAGAATGCCTACGAGTTCGATTTTGAGACATGGGGAAACAGTTGCAACAAAGATACGGGTACATTTGCAGGTTCGAATTCTCAGGTTGAACAACTCTTCAAAGCACAAGTTCCAAACATTCAAGATCTGACAAAAAGTCAGCAACTGTAGTAGACTGAGTCCATGATTACAGCTATCGTAAGTGACTTTTTTGGCGTGATAGCAGGGAGCGGTTTTTATAATACTTATGCGCTTGCTGGGGGCGACCCAAAGATTGATCGCGAATTCATCAAAGAAGTTTTGTACGAAACAAACATGGGCCAAATTACTAGCGAGGAAATGGTTCAAAAACTATGCGTAAAGCTAAACATTACACCGAGTGTTTGGGAGGAAGCAAGGGTGACTTCCGAAGCAATTAACCAACCACTACTAGATTATTACAAAAGCCTAAAGCCAAAATATAAAATTGCAATTTTGAGCAATGCCAACACAAACTCAATCAACAAAAGACTTACGCCTGAGCAGCTTGAGACTTTTGATGTAATTGTAGTTTCTGCAGACGTTGGAATGATAAAACCCGACGCCGAAATCTATAAACTTACAGCTGAGCGCTTGGGGGTAGAGCCGCACGAATGTTTGTTTACGGATGACTCACAGCCATACGTCGATGCGGCAATTGAAGTAGGTATGAAAGCAGTATTGTTTGAAGATAATGAATCGCTCAAAAAAGAGATCGAACTCTATACGAGCGCCGATTAACCACCCGTTCGTACGCGGATATTAGTCTTGATGCCTAGCTTGTTTTTCATGTTGAAGAGATCGAGTTGAATTGTGCCCGCTAGGGCTGAGTTTGGTGCGCTTATAAAGATGTCTTTGCCAACTTGGCTTAGCTTTGGGTTTACTCCAAACTTGTCGCCAATATAACGCCTGATTTCAACGAACTCCGGAGGTTCTGTTGGTGCTGCCCCAGATAAAATATCTCCAATACTCGTGCTCATACGTGCTAGTATAACCTATATGCCGGAGTTACCAGAGGTAGAAACAGTCAAAAAAGGTTTGGATAAATTAATAGTTGGCTTAAAAGTGAAGTCTATTGATTTTGACTGGCCAAAAGGATTTCCAAATTCCGCCCGTGACGTTGATAAGTTTTTGATTGGAGCGAAGTTTTCAAAGGTACGTCGCCGTGGCAAAGCGTTGATTTTAGAACTAGATAATGACTATGCGCTGGTGATACATCTGAAAATGACAGGGCAGTTGGTTTATGTAAACAAGAGTGAACGTTTTGGGGCAGGGCATCCCAATGACTCGCTAGTGGATCGTTTGCCCGATAAATCTACGCGCGTAATTTTTGAGCTAAGCTGTGGTACTTTGTATTTTAATGATCAAAGAAAGTTTGGTTGGGTTAAGTTGTTGCCAAAAATTGAAGTGCCAAATTTAGACTTTTTCAAAAAGCTAGGGCCGGAGCCTTTAGAATCTGGATTTACATATGAGATTTTTGATACAAATTTAAACAAACGACCAAACACCTCTATAAAAGCTGCAATTTTAGATCAAACGGTCCTAGCAGGAGTTGGTAATATCTATGCCGACGAGTCGCTTTGGCATGCCAAAATTCATCCGGCAACTTTGACCAAAAATGTTTCAAAACAAAAGCGAAAACTGCTAAGACAAGAAATAATTAACGTACTAAAACTCGCCATCAAAAGCGGTGGATCGACGGACAGAAACTACGTTGACGCCGAAGGCAAGAGAGGCAGTTACCTAAAATTTGCCAAGGTTTTCAGAAGAGAAGGCCAAGAATGCCCAAGATGCGGTAAAATAATAACTAAGACAAGGGTAGCTGGACGTGGCACGCACGTTTGCACCAACTGTCAAAGAAAAGTAGGAAAAAAGTGAAACTCATCTGGCAATTTGCCGTTCAGATAAAACGAATTTTGATTTTTGTATTGTCGGTTCTTGGAATTTACCTAGTTTATGCGTTTTTGCTGCCAGAGGTGTGGCAACGAAATAATACTTTGTTTGCGATAATTGCGATTTGGTTTTTTACCGCTTATATTGTGCTTCCGCGTGTTCATCGGTTGCTCTCAAAATTCTACGTTCCAGATCACTTCATAGCGCGCTCACGAACTTCAGACGGTTTATTAAGCGACCCCGTCAACATGGCTTTGATTGGTGATAAACGTCAGTTAGTTGCGGCTATGATAAAAGCTGGCTTTGACGTTGCAGACGAAATAAATCCAAGAACATTATGGAAATCTATAAAAGCTTATTTACTACGAAGAAGTTACCCAAACGCCCCTGTTAGTGATGCATTTTTGTTTGGTAACAAACAGGTTATTACTTTTCAAAAAGAAGTAGATGGCAATCCACATCAACGTCATCACGTTCGCTTTTGGCGAACTCCCAGAAGCTGGTATTTGCCGGGTGGATTCAAAGTAGATTGGCTTGGCGCAGCTACATATGATCGAGCAGGTGGAGCATCTTTTACAACCGCTCAGTTTACGCATCTTATTGATTCGGATGTTGATAAAGAACGTGACTATATGATCGAAGAACTAAACCAAGCAAAAACAATAAACAAAATTCAAAAAATTGAACATTTCTCCCCTGGCTACACAGCAAGGAATGGGTTTGGACATCATTATCAGACCGACGGCTCTATGGTTATTGCGCAGATCCGAGATTCGGCGCATTTAAAAGCATGAGCTTTACCACAAATCGATTGGCTCAAGTAAGATAGGTACATGATAACGACAGTTGTTGGAGATGATAGTTTTGCGGTGAGCTTTTTTGTAAAAAAAGCAGTCTCTGATTTTGAGGCAAAATATGGCAAGCTTTCGGTGGAGAAATACGACCTGGAAGAGAATGATCTGCAATCGATTTTTGATGCAATCTTTAACTTTTCACTTTTGTCCGAGGACAAGTTGGTGGTAATTCGAGGAATCGATAGGGATAAAGAGTTTGCCGAGAAGTTGCTAGAAAAAGTAGATTCCATCCCTGACACAACAGATTTACTTTTGTTCGGTGGCAAACCTGATAAGCGGGCAAAAAGCTACAAAGATCTAAAAAAATCTACAGAATTTAAAGAGTTTAGCCAAAGTGCTGAACGTGACATGCCAGGGTGGGTGGTAGAAAAGGCCAAAGAATGCGGGGGTGAAATTTCTAGATCGGACGCAGTCTATCTGATTGATCGGGTAGGACAAGGCAAAATGAACCTGATCAACGAAATACAGAAACTGGTAATATATAATCCAAAAATTTCCAGAGATTCGGTCAACGAGCTGACTGTTCCAACTCCTCAGAGTACGATCTTTCAACTAATTGACGCAGCTTTTGCGGGTAATATCAAAAAAGCATTTGAGCTTTATGATGAGCAAAAAGCACAGAAAGTTGAGCCAATGGCGGTGGTGGGGATGATTGCTTGGCAGTTGCAGATTCTGACAGTTCTCGTGATGAACAAAAAGAAAGATCAATCAGAAATTGCAAAAGCGGCAAAGATTAGCCCGTTTGTGATTTCGAAGAACATGCCGCTAGCTATGCGCCTTTCTAGGGCAGATATAAAGGAGATCATCGAAAAGGCAGTGGATTTGGATAAAACACTAAAAAACAGCCCCGTCAGTGGTGACAGCGCTGTTAAGCAATTTTTGCTTGAGCTAAAAACAATTATTTCTTAAGCGTAAGGAGGGAGCGTCTCTCCCTCCTTAGCTCGCTCCTAAAGTCGCTCGGATCCTCCCTCCAATTTGTGCTCAAGTTTTTGAAATAAATTCAAAAACTCTCGCTCTTAGAGGTTATTTCTTTGTAGGTGCTTTTTTAGCTGCTGGCTTTTTTGCAGCGGTTTTCTTTGGAGCTGGCTTCTTTGCTTCTGCTTTCTTGGCAGTGCTAGCTGTTAGCTTGATTTTGTTGGCTTTCATCAGTGAAGAAAGTTTTGCTTTCTTCCTAGCTGCGTTATTTTTATGAATAACATTCTTCTTAACTGCAGTATCGATTGCACTATATGCTTCGCGTAGGGCAGTGTTAACATCTTTCTCAACACCTTTTTCAAGGCTTGCATCGAAAGTTTTTATTGAATCTCGTAGGGATCTTCGAGTTTTGCTGTTACGAATCGCGCCTTTGTGGGCTGTACGAACTCGCTTCTTTGCTGATTTAATTATTGGCATGGATCCAAGTATACAAGATTTAAGGAGTTAATTCAAGTGTTTTTTGGAATTCTCAGGTGTTAACTAGCATAATGGGATATATTGCAGATGTTTTGCGGGTGGCCCGTATCGCTACATTTCTGTTCGAAGTTCAGGCTCTTGAAATTTAAAGGGGTGAACAGTGTCCCTGTTCACCCATAAAAATTTCTGGTGATACTTCGAGCAGTTAAATGTAGCGAGGAGGGTCAGGACCCGCATGATGTTGTGAAATGTGCTGAAGTGTTGGACATCTGATCACGCTTATGGTACTATTTAGAAGTAAATCTTAAATACAAAAACTATGGATCCAACCTCTAAACAAAGCGTAATCGACCGCATAAGCCAAGCTAACAATATTTTGATTACGGTAAAGAACAGCCCGAATGTAGATCAATTGGCGGCATGCATTGGTGCGACATTGTTTTTCAATAAGTTGGGCAAACATACAACAGCGGTATTTAGTGGCACGGTTCCATCAACACTAGAATTTTTAAAACCGAACGATACTATTGAGGCAAGCACAGATTCACTTAGAGATTTCATTATTAGTTTAGATACCGATAAAGCTGACAAAATTAAGTGGAAAGTGGATAAAGAAAACGGCATTGTCAAGATTTTCATAACACCTTACCATACTTCGATTTCGCATGACGATTTAGACTTTTCTCACGGCGATCTCAACGTAGACGTGCTTATAGGAATCGGTGTTGAATCGCAGACTGACATCGACCAAGCCATAACCGCTCACGGTAGAATTTTGCACGATGCAACCGTTATCACAATGAATACCAGCGGACAGGGCAATATCGGAACTTTACACCTAGAGGACAAGACTGCCAGCAGCCTTTGTGAAATGGTTGTTGATCTTGCTAGCTCCATAAAGTCAGGTTCTTACGATGAACAGATGGCAACAGCATTCTTAACCGGAATTGTTGCTGAGACTAACAGATTTAGTAATGAAAAAACTAGTCCGAAAACAATGCAACTAGCTGGTGAGCTTATGACGGCCGGCGCAAACCAACAATTAATTGCGACAAAACTAAGCCCGGCCGATGTTGCTGGGAGAGCGTCTCTGCGGACTTCCGGAGAACCAGGAGCAGAAGGTGAAAAAGCTCCTACTGATAGTTTAAATGAAATTAATATTACTCATGAAGAGCCCGTCGCTGGAGCTGAAACTAATACACCGAGTGATCGTATTACAGAAAAACCAGCTTATGGCGGTGATTTAACGGCCACTACCAGGGGAGAGCTACCTGAGCCAAGTGCAGATATCTTGGGAGAAATTAAACGTGGCGACACTCTAGAACATGGAAAATCTAGTTTACCAGCGGATATAACATTAGAAGAAATTGAGAATGAAGTAGAATCACCACATAGGAATATTGATCAAATTGAGCGCTCTGTTGGGTCCGAGCATACAACATTGCAACCTTTGACACCGCCGAAGTTAAGCATTCCAGACTCTGAGGCTGCGACAGCGTCAGCTGGAGTTCCAGGTGGGCCTTCCGTCGGACCAATAGACGTAAAACCGCTTGATCAACCAGCTGGTCGTGAAAGTGTAGACGAGGCCTTAAGAGCAGTACAAGCTGCAGCAGAAAATAGTCCTTCACCTCAGATAACTCCGCCACCTCCACCGGCAGCTCCAGGATTGCCATCTGATGAAAATGCTCCTTTACCAAATCCTATTGCACCAATGCCGCCAATGCCAGGACAAGCTCCAGCTATGCCACCTTCGAACATTGCACCAATCACTCCCGAGTCAATTGCTCCTGGGCCGCCATCGGCACCATTGCCGCCAGCTCCGCCAGCTCCAATGGCTCCAACACCAAATCAGATGCAACAGGGAGCACCTCCACCTGTTCCACCTCCGATGATGCCCCCAACTTTGTAGACAAACATTGCAAATATCAGCAGCTCCATTGTTTCTTATTTCTTCTCGTTTCACACGGGCTTATTTAGGGTAGGTTTTCCGAGAAAACCTACGCCTTTAAAGCCCTTGCAAGCCCTCAACTCAAACAAACAAGTAACAATTCCGCATCGATTTGATACAATCACCTCATGGATGGATTGCTGTTGATTGATAAGCCGGTAGATTGGACGAGCCACGATGTAGTGGCGAAAGTTCGGGGTGTTTTGAGCAAAGAGGCTGGGCAGAAAGTAAAGGTAGGGCATATAGGAACGTTGGATCCAGCTGCGACGGGTCTTTTGGTTTTGGTGGTTGGAAAATATACTAAAAAAGTGCCAGAATTTATGAAGCTAGATAAAGTTTATAAAGTAGAAATGACGCTCGGAAAAACGTCCACAACGCAGGACAGGGAAGGCGAAATAACAGAGACAAATCAACCGATTCCTGATGAGGAAACAGTAAAAGAAAAAGTGAACACATTTGTTGGTGAGATTGAGCAGATTCCACCGGCTCACAGCGCTATCAAAATAAACGGAAAACGAGCTTACAAGCTAGCGCGCGAAGGTGTTGAGGTCAAGATTGAACCGCGGCAAGTAACGATTTATTCAATTGATGACATTCAGGTTACTGGAGACAAAGTTACGTTTACGACAAAAGTTTCAAGCGGAACATACATTAGATCTTTGGTGCGTGACATGGGTGAAAAATTGGGTTGTGGGGCATACATGTCGGCCCTTCGTCGCACCCAAATTGGCGACTGGCATGTTGGTAAAGCTGTTGCTCCGACCAAAGAGCTCGTAGTTGTAACAGAGTAAATACACATTGCAAAAACGTTAGCGATATGCTATAGTAAGCGCTTATCTTATGAGTGATTTTGTGCCAGAGCAACCAAGAAATTTGCGATCAATCGAACTTCTTACTCCCCAGCGTGAGGCAGAGCTATTTGACCGGATTCGAGCTGGGTTGGATCTTCAAGATTACCAGCAAGCATATTGTGAAGTTAAGCAACGAGTAGGCATTACAGGACATAATGTTTTTGAGAGACTGAAGACATATGAGGCGGTTGCGACCGACGACGCACGTGATGCGCACAACGAAGTAATCAATAAAAACCTTCGTTTAATAGGCTATGTTGCTTCCAAAAATTTTGATTTACTGGACAGAAACTCGGGGGGTTTTGACGATCGTATGCAAGACGGTTTTACAGGACTATCAGAGGCAGCCTGGAGGTACATTCCAAATGTCGGCGCGAAATTTTCTACATTTGCACATAGATCAATAAAAAACGCTATGGATACAAAGAAGCAGTTTCAGATGTTTCCATTTAGTATTCCTGTAAACCTGCGACCGTTTTTAACAGCCTACCTAGCACGGGTCTTTAACGGTGCAGAAGCAACTCAAGAGGAGTTGCTTTATGCAGTTTCTGAGAAATACCATTGTTCATTGATTCGAGTCCAAGATTGGTTTTCTGATGTCGTCTCACTAGAAGAGGTGACCGAAGAACTACTGTTCGACGATTACACTGGAAAAACGCTCGAAGACGAATCAGCTCCATCAACAATATTAGAGAATGTAGATAATGAATTTTTCGATGATGTCTTTGTTCCTAGCCTCTGGAAAGACTATTTGCTAGATGCTTTAAGCGAACTTGAATTACATGTGTTATTTTTAAGAAAACAGGGCCTAACATGCGAAGAAGTTGGCGAAATAAAAGGGTTTAGTAAACAACGTGCTAGTCAGATAGAACATAAGGCTGTGGCTAAGCTATCAGAACGTATTGCATCTACCCCTGGCATTGCAGCGTAAAAACAGTTGCAAATACCACGGTGATGTGCTAGAATATCTGCAAGAATGATAACAAGTGAGAAAAAACAGGCAGTTATTGCCGACCTAAAGAAGAGTGAGAAGGACGTTGGATCTAGCGCCGTTCAAGTTGGCGTTCTAACAGAGAGGATCAACGAACTTACCGGGCATTTGCAGACTAACAAGAAAGACCACATGGCGCGCCGAGGACTTTTGCAAATGGTTGGAAAGCGAAAGAAGCACCTAGCTTATATTGCTAAAAAAGACAGTGACGAATACCTGGCACTTATTAAAAAACTCGGCCTGCGGCGATAATTGGCTCCCTCGTAGTTGTGCACCAGTAATTAGGTGCATAAAACAAGAGAGCGAAATCAGAACTCTCAGACACATACGTGTCATTAACATAAGAATTTTGGTGCGTAACAGAGCACAAATATCCAGGGGCACTACGTGTGAAACCTCTATGCGATGTTTGAACCCTGAGACGGACCAAAGAAGAAAGGAAATATGTCAGAAATAATTAACCCTATGGGTAAAGACATTATCAAAGTCGAAACCGAATTTGTCGGCAAGACGCTTAGTTTAGAAATTAACAGAGTGGGATTTAGATCATCTGCCAGCGTTTTGGTACGCTACGGCGACACAGTTGTACTCGGTACAGCTATGGTGAGTGACCGCGTTCAGGAAGGTTTTGATTACTTCCCGCTGAGCATTGATTACGAAGAAAAAATGTATGCAGCTGGAAAGATCTCCGGTTCAAGATTTATTAAGCGAGAAGGTCGCCCAAGTGACGACGCAGTTTTGATTGGACGATTGATCGACCGACCCATAAGGCCACTGTGGCCAAAAGGCTATCGCAATCCAGTACAGGGAATTGCAACGGTGCTTTCTATGGATCCAAGTTTTAGACCAGATGCAATCGCCATGATTGCCATCAGCGCAGCACTTTACATTACCGGAGCACCATTTGACGGACCAGTTGCCGGTGTACGAGTTGGACTAAAAGACGGAAAGCCACAAGCATTCATGTCTGCAGTCGATATAGAAAAAGGCGGACTAGACCTATTTGTCGCCGGTAAAGAAAACGCCATTATGATGGTTGAAGCCGGTGCAGATGAAGTTGACGAAGACGTTATTGTAAACGCAATGGAATACGCAAACAAAGTTGTAACTCCAGCGATTAAGCTTCAAGAAGAACTTCGAGCAAAGGTTAAACCGCAGGAACAAGAATTTGATGTAAAATTGCCAGACACAGATATTCAAGACCGCGTTGAAACTTGGCTAGAAGGTAAATTGGGCGCACAGATCCGCGCTGATTACCCAGAGCGAAATGACTTGGTTAAAAACCTGCGTGATCAAATGAAAGAACACTTTAAGGAGTCTGAGGGCGAAGAGCACTTTGACGAAATGAAGCATGAGTACGACGACGCATTTGTATTGGCCACTCATAAAGACGTGCGTAAAGCGATTATTGATGAGCAAATTCGACCAGACGGCCGAAAGTTTGACGAAATTCGACAATTAAGTTCAGAGGTTGGATTCCTTCCACGAGTTCACGGTTCCAGCATTTTCACCAGAGGCGCAACCCAAGCTATGAACATCATTACGCTGGCGCCAACCAGCTACGCACAAATCGTAGACACTATGGAACGCGAAGGCGAGCGCAACTACATGCACCACTACAACGCTCCAGGTTGGACAGTTGGTGAAGTGAAACGACTAATGGGGCCAGGACGACGAGAAATCGGCCACGGCTACCTTGCTGAACGTGCACTTTTGCCAGTTTTGCCAACTGTTGAGGAGTTCCCGTATGCAATTAGATCAGTAACCGAGATTATGTCTCAAAACGGTTCAACATCAATGGCAGCAACATGTTCTTCGACGATGGCGCTTATGGACGCCGGAGTACCAATCAAGCGACCAGTTTCTGGAATCGCAATGGGGCTAATCATGGATGGGGACAAGCCACATGTGCTTTCCGACATCGCCGATGCAGAGGACTTTGCAGGAGATATGGACTTTAAGGTTACAGGAACGTCGGAAGGTGTTACAGCGCTTCAGATGGACATGAAAGTTCACGGACTTCCAATTGAAATCTTGAAAGAAGCTTTGAGCAAAGGTAAGATCGGCCGAGCCAAGATTCTGGAGCATATGATAAAAGTTATGCCAGAGCCTAGGGCGAAAATTGCAGATCATGCACCACAGGTGAAAGCGATAAAGATAAACCCAGATAAGATTAGGGATGTAATTGGTAAGGGTGGCGAGATGATCAACAAGATTATTTCTGAAACCGGTGCCGAGATTGACATCAAGGACGATGGAACGGTTATGATTGCCAGCCCAGATGCTGAAAGCATCAAGAAGGCAGTTGATTGGGTTAAGCAGTTAACTTCGGAGCCAGAAGTTGGAACAATCTACAAGGACGCTCGAGTAGTGTCAGTTCTGGACTTCGGTGCATTTGTTGAAGTTATGCCTGGCCAAGAAGGTCTTGTGCACGTTAGCGAGATGTCAGATGAAAGAGTCAAATCACCAGGCGACATTGTAAAAGTTGACGACAAAGTTGACGTAAAACTATTCGGCATCGACGAACGCGGACGTTTGCAGCTTTCAATGAAACAAGTCAAAAAGGATCAAAAGTAAGGTAATAAGAGGAGGTTTTATGATCGACAAGAAAGTAAAAATCGTTTTGTTAATATCAGCACTAGTTTTGGGTTACTACGGTGTACGTTTTGTTACTCAAGCCGGTCAAGGTCTTGATGCAATTCAAAATGATGGCTACGCAGGAACAGGAGCAGTAATGCTTTTAGCTAGTGGGTTCATCGTTGGTTGGATAACAGAGAAAAAAACGGGTGGAAAAGATGCCAGAAAATAGAATTGTAATTGGGGTAATCGTGCTCGCCTCGTTGGGAGCAGTTTATGGGTTGGTAAGCCTGGCTTTCGACAGCGGTTCGTACTGGCATTACCTCGGTGCACTGATTGCGCTAGTGGTTACATTCAAATTCGTACAATTATTTATTAAAGTAGGAAAAAGTGGTAAAAAACAAAGATAAGTTAGCCGAGATTGCGCAAGCTATCATTGATAATCGGGTTTGTGCGGATCTTGCAGATCAGGCGACTCAGATGGTTTTTGGCACGGGTTCACCGAATGCAGATATTGTGTTCATAGGTGAAGCGCCAGGCAAAAAAGAAGATGAGACCGGCCAGCCATTTGTAGGAGCCGCAGGGAAGTTCCTCGACCAAATGTTGGATTCGATTGGGCTGAAGCGGGGCGACATATACATTACAAATATCGTAAAGTATCGCCCGCCAGATAACAGAGATCCAAAGCCAGAAGAAAAAGAAGAGTTTTTGCCATATCTTGAGGCTCAGTTGGAAGCTATTCAACCCGCTCTAGTTTGCACACTAGGACGACATAGCATGAATTGCTTCCTGCCGAGTTTAAGAATCAGTGAAACTCACGGCAAACCAAAGCGCTACAAAGGACGAGTATTTCTTCCTCTGTATCATCCAGCAGCAGCGCTTTACAACGGTGGAATGAGGCAGCAACTTCTAGACGATTTTGCGCTCATCCCACAAATAATCAAGAAAATTAATTCTCAAAATAAAGGAGAGAAATGAATAAAGAAAATAATAATAATCCAAAACCCAGCAGCGGCATGCCAATCAGCAAGCCGGGAGGTCGACCGCAAGGTGGACGTCCACAAGGCAGAGGAAACACGCCGAATAATCGGCCAAAAACAGAAATCAAGTCAAACTTAAGCACATCCCGTGGACAGGCCATTAGAGCTTCCCGCCGGAACTCTGAGTTTGCACAAAAGATGGCAGACGAATACTCTAATGCGTCATCAAAACAGGGTGAGCGAAAAGCCAACAGCCTAACAGCATCTGACCAACAGGTAAAAATTACCTTCTTGGGCGGAATGAATGACGTTGGAGAAAAGAACACAACCGTGATCGAGTATCAAAACGACGCCATCATTTTGGATTGTGGAATGAACTTGGGTGTAGACCTTCCTGGTATTAACTACGAGATAGTCGACCCTAGTTATATTGAAACAATTAAGCATAAGATAAAGGCATACGTGGTAACTCACGGACACCTTGACCATGTTGGCGGCTTAAAGCACCTAGTGCCAAAGTATCCAGCGCCAATCTATGGTTCTAACTTCAGCATGGGTATCATAGAAAAATCATTTGCTGATGTTCCACAAGGGACAGAAATGTTTAAGCCTCAGCTCGAGACTGTGAATCTAGACAATCACGACAAACTAAAGATCGGAGCATTCGATATAGAATTCATTCGAATCACTCACTCGATTCCAGAAGCGGGATCAATTGCTATTGGTACGCCAGTCGGAAAGATAATTGCAACAGGTGACTATCGGCTTGATCCAGAACCCTTGGACGAAAAACCATCCGACACAAAGCGTCTTAAAGAACTTGGTGACGAAGGTGTATTAATGCTTCTAACAGAGAGTTCTTACAGTGATGAAGAAGGACGAACACCTACAGAGCACACACTTCAACAGAGCTTCATTGACGTGATCAAATCGTCACAAGGAAGAATCTTCTGTGCCGTGTTCTCATCAAACATGAACAGAATCCAGATGATCATTAACGCTGCTGTAGAAGACGGTCGAAAAATTGTCTTGGACGGACGTTCGATGATGGCATACGCCGAGATCGCAGTGCGACAAGGTTTGCTACGAGTTCCAAAAGGTACGTTCGTGCCAATGAAAAGCTCGGGCAGTATCCCAGATGACCAATTGCTGATTATGGCAACTGGTGGTCAGGGTGAGCCAAATGCAGCCTTGCAACGGATGAGTGAGGGGACTCACAATCATATTAAGCTTAAGGCAGGGGACACTGTGCTTGTGTCTAGTTCACCGATCCCTGGAAACGAAGTTCGATACGACATGATCGGAAATAATCTGTCAAAGATGGGCGTTCACCTGTATCGTCACCCAACCCATGAGATTGATGGTTGTGGACCATTGCACGTTTCTGGTCACGCTAGGCGAGATGAAATGCGCGAGATGATTCAGCTTACACGGCCGAAGTTCATTATCCCTAATCACGGCGGACATCTGCGCCGAAAGTATCATGCAGAACTAGCTGTTGAAGAGGGTTGGGACCGAAAGAACGTAGTGCTTGCCAACAACGGTGATAGCTATGTATTCTCGAAGGACAAAATCGAGCCAGCCGGCGAAGTTCCACACGGTTCGCTTCTTGTTGATCAATCAGGTTCAATCGTAAATAACATTGTGGTAAAAGATCGTCTAATGCTTTCAGAAGACGGACTCGTGGCTGTAGTAATAACGGTTGATCGAAAGTCAGGCGCACTAGTAACTAGTCCGGACATCATCACACGTGGATTCATCTACATCCGTGATAACGAAGAGCTCATGACGGATCTGCGGAACGAGATCAAACGAGCTGTTGCACAACGCTTCAAACGGATTGACATAGATAGGTTCAAACAAGAAATGAAAGACCACGTCACGCACTTCTTGTACGAGCACACCAACCGATCACCAATTGTGATCCCGGTTGTAAATGTTGTTGCTGGAAACGGTGGCAAGACAAACCCTCACCCAGAGGGCCGCAAGTGGAATGGACCTAATGACAGAGGTCCAGAAACTAAACCACAATCGCAACCACAAGAACCTGCTAAGCCAGAGAAGACCAACGAGCAAATGGCAAAGGAGCAACAAGATCGCTTCGCCGAAATGCGCGCCCAACTACTCGGCCGCGACCAAGGCAACTAGCCAAGCTTCGTATCTGGTATAATCCAGGTATGAAAGAGATTCAGAAGGCGATTGACGAGTGGGCGCAGACTTTAGAGGAGCCGTATTGGCCACCTCTGAGTCAGTTTGCCCGTTTAGCCGAAGAAGTTGGCGAAGTTGGACGACTTTTGAATCACATGTACGGTTCGAAGCCTAAAAAAAACAATGAGGCAGAGCAGGAACTTGGTGGCGAGTTGGCCGATGTAATATTTGCGCTTGTCTGCATTGCCAACAAGCACAGTATTGACCTCGACGAAGCTTTGGAAAAAGTTCTAGAAAAAGCACGCATCCGTGACGCCAAGCGCTTCAAAAAGAAATCCTAAACAAGTGGTAAAGGGTGTTGTGGTTTTTGCATATTTCTTGCGTAACTTTGTTTTATTTGGGAAACTAAAGAGATAAAGGTAAGGAGAATCATGTCAACACCAGAAGTAGAGCCACTAGAAGCAACATTGAATCAATTTTTTGAAGGTTTGGACGAGCCTCTCGAGGAGATTAGAGGGCATTTAGGAAAAACAGATGTGGATTTTATAAACGATCAAGGATCATTCGATCCAAATCTGAGAAAGGGTAACGATCAGGGAATACAGGACACCTTAAGAGCATTCAATAAAGCGTTAAGTGAAAAAGACATTGCAAAAATCGCTGAAGCACACGGGGTTTCTACGCAACGGATTATCGCCATCAGAAGTGTTTTGGCAAAGTCGATCGGCTTGCGGAGTGAAAGATCTGGTGCGCAATTTGAGACAATTCAGAAAATTCCAAAAACAATAGAACAGTTCAGACCAGAATTTATTGCGAATGCTGAGAATGTCGATGAGATGGTTGATTGGTGGTCTAATCCCGCTCCGTTTGTTGTCTTTCAGTCAATCAAGACACATATGCGGCATTCATCAACAAAAATGGCGACTGTTTATGCACCAGGCACTGATCGCTTGGAAATGAAGGTCGATGGAGGGCGCCGGCCAATAGACCACAGAGATACCATCTCCTCAAGTTTTACAGGTGGCCGCGAGGTGATTGTAGGTTTCGACGGAAAAAATGTAGAGAGATTTTACCCTCATGAAGGTGAGCTTTGGGATAGAACTGTCAATTTTGTGGGTTGGGATGGAATTAGAGGAACACATGAAACACCGATGGATTTCCTTGGTATAAGCTATAATCGCTTCTTGTTTTTGGACGGTGAGTCAAAGCCTCTTGCAAAATTAGAGGACGCGCACTTATTTGCAGCAAGGCTAGCTGTAGCAGAACTAGTTGAAGATGGTCTTGAAATGGATATTGATCTGGTGGATAAGCCATCGAATGATTTTAAAAAAGAAATTCTATACTTGTTAGGAGATCATGCAGTTGCCGCGTTCTTGCCGCCTGTACAACAAGCAAGTGTTATCGAGGGCGGAGGAAGAATGGTAGGATATCAGGTTGGTGGCGTGTCTGTTAATGAGAAGTTCAATCAGATGCGTTCACTCACTGAGACGCAACTGAAATCTGCACTTAAGGCTGCCGACTCAAATGTGGCGGATCTCTATGAAATAGTTATGCAGGAAATCCACAAACTAGAAAATTCAGGGAGCTTAGATGCTAGAATTCAAGCAATTCGAGTGATAGACAATGTCCAGGCACTTTTCAATACTTTGTAGCAAGCGTTAGCGGATTGACGGGTGCCTCTGTTTTTGCTATAATATCTTTGTGAAAACTAGTGAAATAAACAACAATTAAAACAAATCGATTAAACTGCTCACCTCGAGTGGTATAATCACAGGGATATATGGGTATAAGAAAAAAGAAGAAGTCGAAGTCCAGGGCTAAAGCCAAAAAGAAGGACGATAAAAAAGACGAAGAGCAGTCGATGGCTGTTCCAATAGCCGTTGCTGTTGGAATGATTATTATTGCTATGTTCTTGCTTCTTGGTGGTTTTGGAGCCGGCGGATCCTTGCCGACCAATCTGTTCAATGGAGTTTATTGGCTTTTGGGCTACGCCGCGTATCTATCCCCGTTAGTGTTAGTTTTTTTGGGCTATCATAAGCTTCGACACGAAGAAAAAAAGATTCCAAAAGACAGATTCTTTGCGGCTATTTTGGGAATAACATTCGTGGCAGTTTGGTTGTATACAGGTCTTTCCGGTTCCAGTCCTTCTTCGGCTGAAACGAGCGAGGGTGGTTCAGTCGGTTCTGCATTAGGAAACCTAACTTTGAGTGCTTTGTCGCAAATACCAGCGACCATAACTTTCTTTACACTAAGCATTGTTGCGTTTTTCTTAGCTTCAGGGGTTTCGCCTCGTTCTTTCCTGAATATTTTTGGCTTGGCTAAGAAAGAGGAAGACACTGACCCTTTGGATGTACAAGAAGAGGAAATGAGTGACTTCCAGCTCAATGAAGGAGTTCCGGTTGAGCATAAGCCTGGTAGATTTAGATCGGCAGCCGAAAAAGCTCCAGCCCCTGTTGTAAACCAAAAAGCCTTGACTGCATCCAGTGATCCATCGTGGAAATTGCCTTCGGTAGACCTATTAGAGCAGAAGCAAGATAAAGCCGACGCAGGGGATATTGAGGGGAACGCGAATCTTATTAAAGAAAGCTTGGCTAACTTTAACATAGCAGTTGATATGGAAGGTGCTAACATCGGTCCACGCGTGACACAGTACACTTTCAAGCCACCTGCCGGAATTCGTTTGTCAAAGATTACCGCCTTGGACAACAACTTAGCGCTAGATTTGGCCGCACACTCTATCCGTATTGAAGCACCTATCCCTGGTAAGCGGGCAGTTGGTATTGAAGTTCCGAACGTAAAAGCTGCAACAGTGCGAATCTCTAGCATAATGCAATCGCAAGAGTGGGGCGGTCTAAAATCGAAACTTGGATTTGGAATTGGTAAGGATATTTCTGGCTCGTCTGTGATTGGTGACTTGGCCAAAATGCCACACTTGTTAGTCGCAGGTCAAACCGGTTCCGGTAAGTCAGTCATGATTAACACAATTTTGACCAGTTTGCTTTATCGTAATAGCCCGAGCGAACTTAAATTGATTTTGGTTGATCCGAAGCAAGTTGAACTTAAGCCATATGACGACATTCCACATCTGTTGGCACCGGTTATTACCGAGCCAGAAAAGTGTATCTCTGCGCTTAAATGGACGGTTGCAGAAATGGAACGACGATACAAGACTTTGAGCGAAACAGGCGTTAGGAACATAGAAGAATACAACCAGAAGAAAGAAGAAGAGGGCATGCCGTACATTGTGCTTGTGATTGATGAGTTGGCCGACCTGATGATGATGGCTGCACGCGATGTTGAAACTCTTATTGTGCGAGTTGCACAAAAAGCACGAGCGGTTGGAATTCACTTGATTCTTGCTACTCAAAGACCTTCTGTTGATGTCATTACCGGTTTAATTAAGGCCAACATTCCGGCTCGTATTGCATTCACGGTTGCTTCGCAAGTTGACTCAAGAACAATTATTGATCAAGTTGGCGCCGAGAAACTGCTTGGACAGGGTGACATGTTGCTCTTAACTTCTGATATGCCGAAGCCAGTACGTGTGCAGGGTGCATTTATATCTGATCCAGAAACTCACAAAGTCGTTGAATTTATAAAGAGTCAGCGAGAACCAAATTACGACGATGAAATTGTCAGCATGCCAGTACAGTTGAACGGTAGAGGTGGAATCGTAATGGGTGATGGTGGCGCGGATATGGAAGATGATATGTGGAAAGATGCCATTCAGGTCGTGGTTGATGCTCGTAAGGCTTCGACATCGTTACTACAGAGGCGTCTACGAGTTGGTTATGCCAGGGCTGCTAGGTTGATTGAAACCATGGAAGAACACGGAATTGTTAGTCCAGCCGATGGCTCAAGGCCAAGAGAAGTACTGGTTAATTCTGCCGATGAAGTTTTGAATCCAGTTGTTGAGTCTGCGCCAGAACCTGCTGAGCCGACTGCTCCCGATGAAGGCGTTTACGACGATATGGTTGAAGAACCCGAACCCATCGAATAAATAGCCGTAACAGAGATAAACTTATTGACATTGTCGATCTAATAAGTTAAAATATAAGTACTTTACTAATCGGCTTCCGGCTTTAGGCGCGGGGGCTTCCTAAGTAAACATACATTCGTATGTTGCTTGGGTAACCAATGGAGAAAGGAGATCTTTAGAGGATGAATCAATACGAAGTAGCGGTAGTTTACGACCCTGACTTAGAAGTAGATCTAAGCAAGGCTGAAGACCGTGTTAAGAAAATTTTGACTGATGCAAAAGCTGAGATCGTAAGTACTGACAATTGGGGCAAGAAAAAACTTTCATACCCAATTGGCAAACATGAAAGCGGAGTTTACGTTTTCTACACAGTAAAAATGCCCGGTTCAAGCTTTAGCGATGTTGAGAAAACTCTTAACATAACGACCGAAGTAATCAGATATCTTGTTGTTAAGCAAGATGAAAAAATGCTAGCAAAATTAGCTGACGCTAAAGCTGCAAAAGCAAAGGCAGACAAAGGCGAAGACACAAGTAGGAAAAACGACGAGGGCAAAGAATAAGAAATAAGGAGGGAATATGGCGCGTTCAGTAAACCAAGTAATACTAATGGGGAATCTAACTAGGGATCCGGAACTCCGGCAAACTACTAGTGGGCAAAATGTTTGTAGCTTTTCAATCGCATTAAATCGTAGTTACAAAGATCAAAAAACAGATGAGTGGAAGGAAGCAACCGATTTTGTTGATATCGTCTGTTGGGCGGGCTTGGCAGAGCGTGTTGCACAGTACATGAGCAAAGGACGACGATGTTTGGTACAAGGGCGATTGCAGTCAAGTTCTTGGGAACAAGAAGGCAAGAAGCGATCCAAAGTTGAAGTGCTTGCAAATGATGTGACATTCCTAGATGGACGAGGTGGCGATGGCGATAACAGTGGCGGAGCAAGCTCTCAATCGAGTGCAAGTTCAAGCTCAAGCTCGTCAGCTCCAGCAGAAAAGAAGAAAGATGTCGTTATCGAAGATATTGATGACGAACCAGTGAATTTAGATGACATTCCGTTCTAACGCTAACAACGCATCGCTCTGTTAACTTTAGACATAAGAGCAATAAGAAAGGAAACTATGGGAAAAATTTTTAGAGGAAAGCAAGAAGTAGCGTATTTTGACTACAAAGACTATAAATCACTGCAACGATTTGTGAATATTTATGGCCAAATTGAATCACGCAAAAAAACAGGTCTTACAGAGACACAACAGAAACAACTTGCCCGCGAAATCAAGCGCGCAAGGCACTTAGCTTTGCTTCCATTCGTAGCAAACTAAGAAAGAGGTAATACAATGGCATTTGGAATTACAGATCTCAAAAAAGGTACTTTGTTTGAGTTCGAAGGCGAACCATACAGGGTTATTGAATATGGTCAAAAAGTAATGGGCCGCGGTGGTTCAATCGTTAACGTCAAGATAAAAAGCTTGGTTGACTCAAAAGTATTGTCAAAAACGTTCAAGGGGAATGAATCCGTTGAACCAGCCGATGTTACCAACCAAAACGTTCAATTTCTTTATAATGATGGCTCGACGTACTACTTTATGAACGAGGAAACTTTCGAGCAATTTGAAGTTACTTCGGAGATGATCGGCGAGCAAGCTGGTTATCTTAAAGAAAGCGATAAAGTGGTTGTTCAATTCTTCGGTGAAAGAATTATTAACGTAGAACTTCCAAAAAACGTATACCTAAAGGTTACACATGCAGAAGATGTGGTAAAAGGTGATACTTCCGGATCGGTAATGAAGAACGCAGAGCTCGAGACAGGTATATCTGTGCGAGTCCCTGCATTTATTAAAACTGGTGATGTTATCTCTGTTGACACAGAAAACGGGAACTATCGTGAGCGTCAAAAAGACTAAAGGAAAAAATGTCAGGTAATAAGTATCGATTAGATCAGGCAATGGTAAAGCTAGACCTGGCAGAGACTAGGTCGCAAGCCGAGAATTACATAAAACTCGGTGAAGTCGAAGTTGATAAAAAGAAAATTACTAAGCCTGGGTATTTTGTGTCTTTGGATTCAAAAATTAAGTTGCTTGCACATGAGCACTACGTTTCTAGGGCCGCTTTGAAGTTGGCTTCGGTAGCTAGTACATTCGAGATAGATCTTCGAGCAAAAAATGTGCTCGATGTTGGTTCTTCCACTGGTGGGTTTACGGATTTTGCATTACAAAACGGAGCAAAAAAAGTGGTCGCGGTGGACGTAGGCAGCGCTCAGATGCATCCAAAACTACGTCAAAATTCAAAAATCGAACTTCATGAGCAGACTGATATTAGAGAATTCGAAACAAGTGAAAAAGTGGATATTATTGTTATTGATGTTTCGTTTATTTCATTAAAAGAGATTATGCCATCTCTCAAAAAGTTTGCAAAAAATGCTGATGTCTATGCAATGTTAAAACCTCAGTTTGAAGCGGGGAATACAAAGAAACACAAGGGCGTAGTAAAGAATGAACGGATGCGACGGGATATCTTGAAGGATTTTGAACAATGGGTTTCAAAGGAGTGGGTCATAAAACAAAAATCAGACTCTGGTGTCAGTGGATCAAAAGGGAATATTGAGCGTTTCTATCATCTCAAACTAGCTAAAGCATAAGCATATCTGTTAATATTCCTTAGAAGGAATAACAGTTGAGCATTGCTTATTACCAATCTCCACATCAGATAAACCATCATCATTCGTTGGTATGGTTTTATTATTTAGTTCTTTTATCTGTTGCACTTTTAGGGTCAATTTTTGCCACTTATAATCTTACAAAAAATAGTATTTACAGTTCGCCAATAAGTTACAGCAAGCCACCAATTTCTGAAACTAACATCGCCCCGTTAGTTGAAATAAATGAACCAGAAATAATCGGTTTTGATGAAAACGATATCCTTTCTCTTAACAAAGTGGTTAAGGAGTGGGGCGACAAGCAGTACGGCGAATATACGATATCGATTACAGATGTAAAAGGCTACCCAATGTTGGTTGATGATGGTGACAAATCCTGGTTCTCGGCATCGGTTTACAAACTTTTTGTTGCGTATGTCGCTTATCAATACATCGAAGACGGAAGATTGGACCCAGGCATGTCTAATTGCTTGGAGCAAATGATCGTCGTGTCGAGCAACTACTGTGGCAGGTTACTCCGCTCGACTATTGGCCCGGACGTGATTAACAGCGAGCTTAGAAAACATGGAATAAACAATACGGATTTGAATCTTATTACAACAAGTTCAAACGATATGGCCACCGTTACAAAGTTGATCTGGAATGGTGTGGATCTTACGCCGAATGCGCGCAAAGAACTCCTGCACAACATGGATACGCAACATTTTACGGGTGCATTCCAATCTGGATTCAAAAAAGCTGAAGTTTATGACAAGATCGGTTGCTGTTACGCCGACGAATACACCGACGCAGCAATAATAGTCTTGCCTGATGAGCGAGTTCTGATGATAAGCATAATGACTGACGGAATTTTCTCGTGGAACATTCATCGCCTAGGTGAACAGATTGAAAATGCTTTGGTTAAGTAATTCCTGATAGAATAAATGTGTGGACGAAATGGAAGAAAATCACGAGGAAGAGAAGCACGAGAAAGATCTTAAGATGTCGAAACTCAAAAAGATCTGGATTATCGTCGGATCTGCGCTGATATTAATTTCTGTATTCTTTTTCATAAAAGCCAACCGATCAGATGGTAATACCGATGAGCTCGTCCAAATACCTCAAATAAACGAAGAATCAAAAAATGTATCAGTTTCCGGGAGATATCTTTTGAACGGAACTATATTTTGGGGCAGGGCGATAGAGAAATGGTCTCAAAGACCAGATGGAACTTATGACTACGCGCAACCTTTTAGTGGGCTGGATACCTTTGGGCCAGAAAAGTACGATGCATGGATTGCCGATCACGAATGCCCGGTTTTGGATATTGTAATTCCTTTTGAGGTTCAGGTGAACACACTGCAATTTAACTGTCCGCCAGAATATCTACCAGAGGCAGCAAAATTTTTCGACATTGTTAACCTTTCAAATAATCATTCTGGAGATAAAGGGATCGATGGATTTGAAACGACCAGAAACAACTTTATTACGGCGGGGTTTCAGGCATTTGGTCATTACGATCCGTCGGTGAAAGAGGATACTTGCGAAATCGTTGCTCTACCTATAAAAACCAAGCATGGTGACGGTAAAACAACAGAGCAAAATCTGCCGGTTGCGCTTTGTGCGTGGCATTATTTTGGTCGAAAACCTCTAGACGGCGAAGTCGAACATATGAAGCAGTACTCAGAAATCATGCCGGTATTTGCATTCGTTCACATGGGTGCTGAATACAATACTTCCGCCCAACCAGTTCAACGTGAGATCGCTCACGCAGTTGTAGATCAGGGGCCAGAGTTTGTTATTGCCAACAATCCGCATTGGATTCAAGATTCCGAAGTGTACAAAGACACATTAATTGTTTACTCTACCGGTAACTTTATTTTCGACCAGTTAGACTATGAAGGAAACCGATCGGTGAGTATTGACGTTACAATAACAGCTGATTTTAACGATAACATTGAAGCCTGGATTCAGATAGGCAAAGACTGCAAAGCCGAAAAGCTTCACGATAATTGCTTGGCATTGGCTAAAAAGCAGGGACTGAAAAAGATTGATTTTGATTTATTGTTTGCCGCCGTTGGCGGGGATAACACCGATCATGTGACAAAAAAAGCTGGTCCTAAGCTCCAAGAAGCTATAGAGAAAAGATTAAATTGGGCGCAGACATTGAAAGAGCTGGGGCAAGATGAATAAGAAAAGAAAAATTGAAATAACTATGTTTTTGGTTGGCTCGATTGTTGCTATCCTGATTGCGATCAGCCTCGTTTATTATTTAAGAGCGGGAAGCCCCTTGGAATCTCCACCGGACGAAACGTTCTCGACCGGTTTGTCAGATGTCCCTTTGGAGCCTGTAGACTCTGCTGAGCCGGCGGTTAGCAATATAAACGCTCAAGCTATCAAAGAGGCGGTGGAGGAGTGGTCAAAGACTGTCACAGGCGCATATGCAATTACAATTCTTGATCGAAATGGTCAGGTTATTGTAAATTCTAGTGGCGATAAAACATTCTTCGCAGCAAGTTTGTACAAATTATTTACTGCCTACGCTGGCTATCAGAGGGTTGACGAGGGTGTGTTTAGTCTTAATGACACGGTGGTTGGAGGCAAGTCGCGAAAACAATGTCTGGATGAAATGATAAAAAATAGCGATAGCCCTTGCGCCGAGGCACTTAGGGCAGAAATTGGTTCTGATTTAATCGATAAAGAAATACGAAATTTAGGCATTACCAACACGTCGGTAACAGATCTTACAACTACGTCACATGACAATGCAAAAATGCTGAAACTAATCTGGGAAGGTGAGGGTTTGAGTGATGCATCCAGGCGTCTTTTCTTGGATTCGCTCAGCAAGCAAATTTACGATGATGCGCTGCGAGCAGGTTTTGAAAGTTCTAAAGTTTATGACAAAGTTGGGTTCCGTAATTATGATGAATACCACGATGTAGCGATTGTGGAGCTATCAAACAAAGAAGTTATTTACGTGTCTGTGCTTACAAACA
This sequence comes from bacterium, assembly GCA_030856205.1. Classification (GTDB taxonomy): domain Bacteria; phylum Patescibacteriota; class Saccharimonadia; order Saccharimonadales; family JAGQNJ01; genus JALYPT01. Next base: position 43,544 of record JALYPT010000006.1, read on the forward strand.
AGGTAGGAACAACGAGCATCGCCAGACTTGCGTCGTCAATTGAGCAAGCGGCCTTATAAATACTTTCTAAGTTCGTCTTCTTTTAATATCGTGATCTTGGAGTGGACATTCTTTATTTGACCTTTGGCGATAAGTGCGGACAGGTTTCGACTGGTTGTTTCCCTTGAAGAGTTGATTGAACTGGCAATATCTTGATGCTTAAGAGGTAAATCTATCAGTATTCCTTCTTTTGTTATTTTGCCGAACCGTTTTGCAGTAATCAACAAAAACGAAACCAGTCGTTCACGAACTGATCTGTATTCTAGGTTGATAATTCGTTCGCTGTGCAGTCGGTACATCTCAACTACTAGATCCAAAACGGCCAGGGTTATTTCAACGTTGTTTTCAACATGCTCAAGGTAAGTTTTTTGATCCAACCGGAGTACTTCAACAGGTGTGGTCGCCTCGTAAACGATCATTAGTGTGTTTCCCGAAAGTGTTCGGATAAGAGGGAAGATCTCGTTTTCTTTCCGGATGATTAATAAGTTCTCTTCACCGTACTTGGTAATATCATAAGCTTTAACCAGTCCTGACACGACGTAAAACACACCGTCTGGCTTTTCATTCGGTCGGACTATTAGTTCACCTTTTTTGTAAGAAAGCTTCGTCCCACTCTCAAAGATCTTACGTAGGGCTCTTTTACTGCTTTCTGTGTCAAGCACAACTATATTTTGACATACTAATGTTTAACAGTCTAGCTTAAGCGTTTTCTTTTCGTGATTTAAATCACACCACAAACGTGATGAAGTTCACTGCAATGCATTGTTATTTAGCTTAGTATGTAGATACAACTAAGAGAAGGAGGCGAGATGGTCAGTAAAACTTACGTAGACAATCAATTGCAGAAGCTTGGTTTAACATTTCAGTTCTGGAGCAAACTTGCAGTCAAGGAACTTCCAAAAATTCTTGTAAAAGATGAACAAATTCTTGGCATTGTGAATGGGCGTTACGATGGGGGCTTTGCAATCCTTTGTGCCACCGACAAGAGGTTACTATTAATAGACAAGAAGCCTTTATTTCTAAACTTTAGCGACTTTCGATACGATACAGTTGCAGAAGTCGACTTTAAATATCGCGCTTTGAATGCTTACTTAAAGGTTCAGACATATGGTCAAACGTTCCACTTTAGATCTTGGTCACAGAAACAGCTCCGAGACATGTCCACTTTGATACAAGGAAAGGTGATGAACTTGCAGAAAGAAGAAAAGAAAGATCCAATTGTAAAAAAAGTAATGAAAAAAGCCGCAGAGGACTTAGAAAAGACTATTCAATCGTTTAGGCCACAAAAAGTCGCAGATCCGGCAGATATTAATCCTCCAACCAGAAGGGTGGAGTTCATACAAGATGCTGCATCACGCGCCAACAAAATCGGCCGCTTCGTCCTAGACTGATAATACCTAGACGTTGAATTTGAATTCGACGACGTCGTCTGGTTGCATGATGTAGGTTTTGCCCTCTGTTCGGACTTTGCCTACTGATCGTGCTGAAGCCAAAGTTCCATGTTCGATGAGGTCAGAGTAGCTAACAATGTCTGCAGCAATGAAACCACGTTCGAAATCACCATGGATAACACCGGCGGCTTGTGGAGCAGTGGCGCCTTTTTTGATAGTCCACGCCCGAGTCTCTTTTTCTCCAGCGGTTAGATATGATTGCAGGCCCAGAGTGTCCTGTGCAGCATGAATTAGCTGTTGCAGGCCGGAGCTGTCAACGCCGTAGCTTTCTAGTAATTCTGTTCTGTCATTTTCATCCAATCCTTGTAGTTCGGCTTCGAGCTTGGCGCAGATAAAAACGGCCTTTGCTGGAGCAACAATTTCTGCAAGTTCTTGCTTCTTTTTGTCATCTGTCAAGGTGTTTTCGTCGACATTGAACACATAAATTACGGGCTTAAGCGTGATTGGTTGGAGCTCGGTTTTCAGCCACTCGATTTGCTCCTGCGAAAGTTCATCTTTTTTCTCATAAAGCGGGGTTCCTGTGTCTAAAACTTTCAAAGCCCATTCAAGTGCTTCTAGATTTGATTTTAGTTTTGGATTGGCTCGGGCTTCTTTTTGAAATTTTGTTAGCCTAGTTTGCATTGTTCCAAGATCTGCCAAGACAAGCTCTGTATTGATTACGCCAATGTCTTTAACAGGGTTGTGGTCGTTGTCTACATGTTGAACATTGCTGTCATCAAAAGCACGAACAACGTGGGCAACAGCATTGGTTGATCGAATGTTTGCCAAGAATTGATTGCCCAGTCCTTCACCTTTGGAAGCCCCAGCAACTAATCCAGCAATATCTATAAAGTTAACAGTGGCAGGAATGATCTTTTGCGTGTTATAAAGCTTTGCTAATTCGTTCAAACGCCCATCAGGAATCGGCACGATGCCCGTATTCGGCTCAATTGTGGCAAAAGGGTAGTTAGCCGCCAAAATATTATTGTCGGTGAGTGCGTTAAATAATGTGGACTTCCCAACATTCGGAAGCCCCACGATGCCAATTGATAATGCCATAGATTTATATTATACCATCTCTGTTATAATTGTTGTTAATGAATAAATAGTGGAAAATTGCGAGTACGAATAGAACGATGGCGCAATAGACAAGACCTATTCGATTGCTATAATGTCGGTAGAGCGGTAAAAAAGTTATGAAAGGCTGGCATGAAAGTTGAATTAATTTCGGATGATAAAAAAGTTACATCAAAAGCAGTAGCTAAAATCAGCGGTCCAGGCATAGAAGGAATGGCAAAATTTACAGAGTACGATATAGACGGCTGGAAATACGTACACATTAATGTAGCGCTAAAGGGCGATCCCAAAATATTAAAACAAGGCAAACATGCGGTGCATATACATGAAAAAGCCGATTGTGAATGTGATGGGTATAAGTGTGCTGGTGGCCACTTTGATCCTGGATCATCAGGAAACACTGATCCAGATGCAAATCATGGTTATCACGCTGGTGATCTACCAAGCATTAACATTGACGATAACGGGCACGGTGAATTAGAAACAATAACCACCAGGATTACACTGTCTGATGGTCCTGTATCAATACTCCAGCCAAAAGAAGGCACATCAATTATGATTCATGCTGATCCTGATCCATATACTCCTGGAGAATCCGGCTCTGGCCATAGCGGAGGACCACGTCTGGCCTGTGGCGTAATAGAATCGTTGTAGCATCTCTATATAAAAGTGATTGTGTATAATGAAGTTAAAGCGGTGGGAAACAAAAACTAATCAGGAGGTGTCATAGGTCAAACAGCATACGTAATGGGCGCTAGCGGGGGACGAGAATCGGCCATGGCATTGACTTTTGCGACTTCACCAGAAGTCGAAAGAGTTGTTGTAGAAAATCCTGTCTTGGCTGAAATGCATGAAAAATTTGATTGTCCTGATGAATTTAGTGTACGCGAAATGAACCCTGATTTGATTGCGATTGGACCAGAAAAACCATTGATTGCTGGGTTTGCAGATGCGCTTACCGAGAGTGGGTATCTAGTTTTCGGTGCAGGAGAGTATCAAGCACAAGCCGAAGGAAGTAAACACTGGGCAGGAATGTTCAACGAGCGCGGAGGAATTGTTCAGCCACCATATGCAACGTTCCATAGTTATAATGCGGCAGCGTATCATGCAAGAGGCCGACACGCACACGGTTATGTAATAAAAGCCGATGGAGTAGCTGCCGGCAAGGGTGTCACGTTGCCGTCTACTATTGGTGAATCTCTCGAAGTTTTGAACGAATTGTTTGTTGAAGGCAAATATGGCGGAGCAGGAGAAAAGACTACATTGATTGCAGACCGTTATCACGGGCCTGAAGCTTCGGCTTTTGTGGTTAGTGATGGATTAGAATTTGTGATTTTGCCGCTTTCTCAAGATCATAAGAGACTTAAAGACGGTGATCAAGAAGGTGCAAAAAATCCAAATACAGGTGGAATGGGCGCATACAGTCCAGTACCGGAATCAGTTGTAAACAAAGATCAGTTTGGCAAAATTCAAGAGATGGCAGAAAAGTTCATGGCACAAATGGAAGTTGAGGGACACCCATACAGAGGCGTTTTGTACATGGGGCTTATGATGGCCGAAGAAACCGACGGCGATCCAGTTGCCATCGAATATAACGTTCGGTTCGGTGATCCAGAAGCACAAGCAGTTTTGCCACTATTGGAGAAAGCTGGAATTGATGTTTATCAACTTTTCAAATCGGCCGCAGAAGGTGAGTTGGCATATTCTCAAAGCGAGATAGACAGTGCAATTGCTAATCATCCACAATCAGCTTTAACGGTTTGTTTGGCCTCATTAGGATACCCGGCCTCATCGCATAAGGGCGATACAATTAACGGACTTGACCGAAGTTACGAAGATGTAATTATTCATTACGCGGGGGTACAAAAAGGTGAGGATGGCACGATTGAAACTGGTGGTGGGCGAGTGCTGTATGTAACTGGCCTTGGTGAAACAGTGGACGACGCGGCTGACAGAGCTTACGCTGCGATTGGAGCAAATGCCATACATTTTGAGGGCATGCAATATCGAAAAGAGATTGGAAAACAAGCGAGGGGTATGCGAACACCAGAGTTTTGATATTAGCTAGCGGCGGAGGGTTCGGACAGTAACAATTAGGCTAGGAGGGCGCCGCCGTCGACGAGGACTTGGGAGCCGGTCATGTAGCTGGACATTGGTGATGCTAAGAACAAAGCAACTTTACCGATTTCGTCTGGGTCACCCATTCGGTGCATTGGAATTTTCTTCAAGAACGCATCGATTTACGCTTTCATATCCCCACTTATGGCTCCTGTTCTTAAAAGACATAATATCACCAAATCACCTTCAAACCTCGAAACACAGTCCGCAGATCTTTAACCGTTAGCGGTTATGTTATATGATTGAGGGGAAGGGATTTTTTTAGTGGGAGCATTTACAAAGGGCAAAAACAAAATCACAGACTCCAGCACCATCACTGGTGGGCCAGGTATCAGGCGCGAAAAAATAAAAAAGCTTTTAAAATTTCTGAGTGTTTTGTTAATAGTAGCTACTGTCGGTTTTGCGATTTATTTGCTGATCGGCAACGATAAATCTATAACAAATAATAAGTTTTGTGATGAAGATATGATCAATCGTTCAATCGCTCTGATAAATAATGATGAGATAAACGAATTATCCAATGTAGTCAATAACGAAATCATGACAAATCAAGATTACAAAAGTGATATAAATTGTGTGTACATAATAATTAGATACAACATAGCTCAAGGCGCAGTAGAAGAAGCCAAGAGCTTACTACAAGAGTATGAGAAAATTTACGATGTGGCAGGAATAAGTCTTGAACAATCTAGCCCAGACCAACTAAGGGCGCTTATAGAGCAAAAAGAAAAAGATCAAGAACAAATTATCAATAATACCTTTTTCTTTGATGAAGTTGATCAGGAAAGTCAGCAAGGTATACCACAATGATCAGAACAAATAAATTATTTGCAGCGTTATTATTTTTTAGCTTGTTAGTTATTACAGTATTTGGTTCGCCTAGTGTTAGTGCAATTGAGGAGAATCAAGCTAATATACCCCTAGATGAGATATATATGCGCGGTGATATACCGCAAAATGATGGGCTAAGTTTAGAATGTGTTGGTACTGATGGTGGAACTTATAAACACAGAGGTAATCTCTGGATGTCATCGGATGATCTTCCAGAACAGAAAAGAGTTCCAGTAAATTCAGTGCAAGATTCTTTAAGAATACGGTTTAACGCTTTGCAAACTCAATGTAACTCAGTTTTGTCGACCAATAATAGTTCTGGAAGTATTGTCGATAGATCATTTGATTATTCAAGATTCAAGATAATAAGTACTACAGTCGCAGAGGAGAATAACAAGGGTTCATTATCGATTTCTGCTCCTGCAAATGAAAATGTTAATGTTTTTGTGAGCAATACTTGGCCAGAAAAATCCAATTTAACCACTGGTCTAAGATTTGCTAAAGGAATTGATGATAAGCCCTATTCAACCACCTTTACCCTAAGTGGCTTAAATTCTCTCCCGGCGGGCGAGAGCAGAGTAATAGTTACGGTAGAGGTGAGAAATATAAATCGATATTACTTGCATGTTGATGGTCAAGACGTTGAGCTTCGCTGTGCAGTACCTACAAATCCAGTATACGAACCAAAAGGTTTGGATGATCCAGGCTGTCCTACAGTGGAAAGGAATATGACTATTATTATCAACAAACCAATCGTGGAGTTGCCGATGGTTTCATGCACGACCAATATTGTGTCGTCGGGGCCGATCGAGCCAAACAAGCCATTTATGGTGGAAATTACAGGCGAGATAAGTGGTAGCAGTCTGGAAGGATTAAAGGCAGTATTTGCAATTAGGAACACTGACACTGGTGCAACTGAAGCTGGTCCAGTTAATCAATCTTGGGAAACGTGGTCATTGTCAAAGACGTTTACTTTTGATGTTCCAGGTGGGATAAGGGATGTTGGAAATTATCGAGTTGATGGTCGAATAAACTGGACGGGTTCTCCCGTTGATCCGGATGACCCTACGAATAAAGGAGTGTCATGTGATAAGCCTTTTGAAATTTCATACGTTCCGTACATGAAGTTTTATGGGAATGATATTTATGCGGGAGCTACGTTCATGAGTGAGGATCCGGCGTGCGTAATCAAGGAATCTGACATTATCGGCGATTCGATAATAGATAGAGACGCGAAGATTGCGCGGGGCTCGTCGGGAGAGTACGCATCGTTTGCAACTGGTGGTATGGATCAACTGTTTACGGCAGGACGGCGAACTTACAACCCCGAAGGTTTACCAACAACTGTAGCGGAAGGGCTGGCATTTGGAAATTTTGGCTCTAGTGGGACAACTGAGGCAACGACAAAAACGTTAAAAGGTGACTACAACGGCGAACGTTGCTTAGACTTCACAAAGATTGTTCCCGATGGTGTTAAACCAATAACATCCAATAGCGGTGATCTGAGATCCATTTTGGGTGAGGTGAATGTTTCAGGTAATGTTTATGTAATTGTGGATGGAGATCTGAATGTAAATACAAATATTACCCTTGACGATGCGTGGGCTGGAATCAAGAATATTCCAAATTTGGTAGTTTTGGTTAATGGCGACATTATAATAAATCGAAATGTTACCGATATGCAAGGTATCTATATTGCACAACCAGATTCTTCCGGTAGGGGGGGGAATGTCTATACTTGTGGAAATGTTGCACTTATTGAAATATCTTCACTCTGCACAAAACAATTGCGATTCAAAGGTGCGCTAGTAGCCAAGCATGTTGATTTCTACCGTAGTTTCGGCTTGCTAAGTAAAGACTCAACAGAAAACGAGCCAGTTGGAAGCTCTACTATCTCTGAATCGTTTGAATTCTTGCCAGAAATATACGTTCAACAGACAAGAACCACGAACAAAGCCGACCTAGATGTTAAGTACGACTTCATCACGTCGTTACCTCCTGTGCTTTAGGAGAAAAAGATTTGCTATTACCGCTTATGCTAACTATAATTGAAGGTAATTATGAGCGTAATGTCCGGTGTATCCGAATTTATAGGATTAGACATCGGTACCACAGCGGTGAGGGTTGTAGAGCTCCGTGGCGGTGGACCGGTGAAACAGTTGTATCGCTATGGAGCGACTCCTGTTGATTCACGCGTCGCCATGAGCGATGCTCCTGGAGACCAGCAAAAACTTATGCAAGTTGTGCGTGAACTTATGATTGAAGCTAAGATTTCTGAGAAGAATGTAGCAGTAAACGTACCATCCGGGAGAGTCTTTACCACTGTTTTTGACATCGATAAACTGTCTCCGTCTGAGCTCGAAAAATCCATCCAGTTGCAAGCAGATTCATTGATCCCAACTCCGCTAAGTGAGTCCAAGATTGACTTTGAAGTCATCGGCGATTCACCAAAAGAGAAGGGAAAGGTAGAGGTTTTGCTTACAAGTGTGACCAACGGTTATGTAGAAAAGCGTCTAGACGCGCTAGAGTCAATTGGTTTGAACGTCATTTCGTTCGAGCCAGATAATCTCGCTTTGGCTCGATCGCTGTTGGCCCAGAATGAACAACGGGCACAAATGATCCTAGACGTTGGCTATAAAAATACAGATCTTGTCATTGTCTCGGGAGGATATCCAAGACTTACACGAGCCATTCCAACCGGTTCAGAAGCCATAATTCGAGCAGCTGCTCAGAACTTAAGTATTGAAGACAAACAAGCAGAGCAGTTTGTATTCAAGTTTGGACTTAGCAAAGACAAGCTAGAAGGACAGATTTATAATTCTATCAGCGGAACCGTAGATATTATCGCTACGGAAATCGAAAAATCGATTAAATATTTTCAGCAACGTTACAACACAAACCTCGAACGAATAATCGTGACAGGTTCGGCTGCAACTTTACCAGAATTTCCACTTTACATTGCAAACAGATTTGGAATAAATATCGAGATTGGTAATGCTTGGAGAAATGTTTCTTACAGCAAAAACCAGCAACAAGAACTTATGAACTTGTCTAGCAACTTTGGAGTTGCAGTTGGGCTTGCGGAGAGAAAAGAATGACACAGTTTAACTTACTACCAGATGTAAAACTTCAATACATCAAAGCAAATCGAACTAAACGCACCGTGTCAGCTGTAGCAGTAATTGCCATTGTCGTTTCGCTTTTTGTTTTTATTGCTTTATTTGTGACAGTTAACTTTGTTCAGCCAAGACACGTCGATAACCTAAATAAAGATATCGCATCAAAAACTCAGCAGCTCCAATCGGAAGCCGAAATCAACAAGGTTCTAACGGTGCAAAACCAGCTTGGTTCACTAAGCGGACTCCACGAAGCAAAACCAGAGGCATCAAGAATCTTAGAATATGCGGCACAACTGACACCTTCTAGCGCAAACATAACTGATCTGAAAGTTGATTTTGAAGCTAACACAATGACAATCAGCGGTGATGCTGATTCATTGATAACGGTTAACAAATTTACTGACACTTTAAAGTTCACGACCTTTGCCGCAAACGACATTGTTGAGGGAGAAAAAGTGGTAATACCTGATAAGTCTGAGGCAAAGGATGAGAACAAGGCTTTCTCACAAGTTGTACTTTCGAGTTTTTCCGTCCAACAAGAGTCGAAGGCTACATTCACTATAGATTTCATCTTTGACCCAGTGATTTTTGCAAACACAAAAGCAGTTACACTTGCAATTCCAGAGATAATTTCAACTCGATCAAATACCGAAAAACCTACTGACTTATTCCAGCAACCAACTACAACGGGGCAGGGGGCGCAATAATGGCACGCAATTCAAAAAAACAGAGCTTGATAGAAAGATCCAACAATACTATGATTGCGACTATCGGAATAGCAGCCTTCCTCGTCGTTTTCTCTTTGGTCGCATCAAGAGCCTTGATTACAAAGATGTCTTTCCAGAATAAACAAATTGGAGAAAAAGAAATTGCAGTCAAACAACTCAACGCAAATATAGCGGTGGTCCCCGACCTAAAAAATGCCTACAGGGCATTCGTGGATCGTCCTGATAATGTTATTGGTGGAGTATCAACATCTAGCGGGGAGCGTGATGGTGATAATGCCAAGATCACCCTTGACTCACTACCAAGCAAATACGACTTTCCTGCGCTTGCTACCAGCCTCGAGAAAATTCTGAGTACAAATGACTACTTGATAAACGGAATTACAGGTATAGATGAAGAAGCTAGCTTCTCGGGAGCTGTGGCTGGAGATGCAGTGACAGATGAAACTACAACTGCAACTGCAACTGCAACTGCTTCAGAAAGCACCCCGGTTCCAATGGCGTTTGAGATTGATGCTACAAGTAACTTTGATCAAACACAGCAGCTGTTCCAGATTTTCAAACTGTCTATCAGACCGTTCAAGCTTAGTACAGTTCAAATTGATGGAACAAACTCCGAAATGCATGTAATCATTGCAGGTAACACTTACTATCAGAAAGAGAAAAAAGTAGAGATCATGACTAAGAGGATTAACTGATGAAACAAAAAGACATAGCCGTAATCGTTGCTATCGTATTCTTGAGTGGTGTGCTTAGCTACGTCGTTTCGAATCAGCTCTTCTCTGTTCCAACAGATCAATCCGCGGATGTAGAGGTTGTCGAGCCAATAACTGCAGAATTTTCCGAGCCGGACAAGCGATACTACAATAAAGATTCGGTGAACCCAACAGAGCCTATTCAAATCGGAAAAGATCAAAATCAACAGCCATTTAATTCTACACAGTAAGGTGCGACCATGAGCGTACTCTCCGAAGATAATCAGCAAAAAGTCCAAGCTAGTTTGGTTTTGCAAAATATTATTTCGCAATCGGACTTGGATCAAATTAGAAAGACTGCTCAGATTAAGAGCAATCCATTTTTTGCCGAACTTGTCGGCAGCGGTAGAATCAATAACGAGGTTTTAACCAAGGCAATTGCTGATGTAACGAATATTCCTTACGTAAACCTAGCAAATGCAACCATTGACCCAAATGTCTTAGCGCTTCTACCAAGAGAGACGGCAGAACGGTATATGTCAGTTCCACTTGGGGAAATGCAGCATCGTCTTGTCGTTGCCATGCTAGACTCTTCCAACGTTCAGGCTGTAGATTTTCTGTCGAATAAAATTGGCCGTCCGCTGAAAGTTTACGCAGCATCCGAAGAAGGTATCAGGCGTGTTTTGAAGCAGTATAGAGCCAAGCTATCATCCGATGTAACAGAGGTATTTGCAGAAAAAGAACGTGAAGAGCGTGCTTCTGGTGAACGAGAAGATAATGCGGGAGACAATCGTTCAATTAAATCAGTTGTTCAAGATTCACCGATTTCAAAAGCGCTTAACTCGATATTGGAATACGCTGCATCAAACCGTGCCTCAGACATACATATTGAGCCAATGATTGAGGAGCTGAAAATACGTGCCAGGATTGATGGTGTGCTGCGCGAGATAATGCGTCTTCCAAAATCTGTTGAAGCACCTTTAGTTTCTAGGATAAAGATTTTGTCTAACTTGAAAATTGACGAACATCGCGTGCCACAAGATGGCCAATTTACAATAACCGTTGCTAAGCGCGACATTGACCTGCGTATTGCCATCAGCCCAACAGCTTGGGGTGAGCAGGTAGTGATAAGGCTTTTGGATAAATCTGGGACGTCGCTTGAGCTTGAAGGCATGGGCTACAAAGGAAGGTCACTCCGCAGAATCAAAAAAGCACTTAAAAACAGCAACGGAATGGTTCTGACATCTGGGCCAACGGGTTCAGGTAAATCGACCTCGATGTACGCCATGATCCAAGCGATAAAAAACGATGAAATAAACATTGTTACACTGGAGGATCCCATCGAATACAAAATAGAGGGGGTTAATCAGATTCAGGTAAATACCGCTGTTGGTTTAACTTTTGCTACAGGGCTTCGGTCTATTCTTCGTCAAGACCCTGATGTGGTAATGGTTGGTGAGATTCGTGACAAAGAAACTGCTCAGCTAGCTGTCCAAGCAGCACTAACAGGGCACTTGGTCTTCTCAACACTGCACACAAACTCAGCGGCAGGAATATTGCCACGACTTCTTGATATGGAGATTGAGCCTTTCTTGATCGCATCAACTGTGCGGACTGTTATTGGACAAAGATTGGTCAGAAGGAACGCAGAAGGCGCAAAGAAATATCAGACTGACGCGGTTGAAACAGAGGCGATTCAAAAGACGTTGAGTAGAATTTTGCCAAAAGATAAAGCCCTCCAGGCCAAGCTTTTGACTGATCTTGGGTATAAAACCTTGCCACTTGCGGGTGAAAGCGCTTATACTTTATACAAGGGCGAAGATAGCCCAGAGACGCCAGGTGGTTACAAAGGTAGGATGGGATTGTTTGAAGTCTTTGATGTAACAACAGAGATACAAGACCTAATTCTGAAGCATTCAACCAGCGCCGAAATTCAAAAAATGGCAATGGCTCAGGGCATGATAACTATGCGTGAGGACGGCTATTTGAAAGCATTAAACGGGTTAACAACATTAAATGAGATAAATCGTGTGGTTGCTGAGGGCAGCACATAGGGGGTAACATGGCAGACGGTAATACAGGAATCAGAATTGAACCACTACTGGATGAAGTAGTAAAAAAGGAAGCATCCGACCTTCACTTGCAGGTTGGTCTGCCACCGATTATTCGTGTTGATGGAAAGTTGATGCCAGCAAAAGGCCAGTCTGTTCTGGACGAAAAGTCAGTAGAGACGCTCATTTTCTCGATATTGGACGACGACCAAAAAGCGATTTTACTTAAAGATAAAGAATTTGACTTCAGTTTTGCTTACGGTGATCTTGGACGATTCCGTGTAAACGCCTTTCATGAGCGGGGTAATCTTGCCGCAGCTCTTCGGTTAATCCCTGCCAAGATCATGACTATTGAACAACTTGGTATGCCGGCAATTGTGGGCAAGTTTGCCGAATATCCAAGAGGCCTCGTACTTGTAACTGGTCCGACTGGTTCTGGTAAGTCGTCAACTTTGGCTTCACTTTTGAACAAAGTTAACCAAGAGCGGGCAGAGCACGTTATTACAATTGAAGACCCGATTGAGTATACGCATAAATCAAATAAATCTGTGATTGTTCAGAGAGAAGTGCATTACGATACCTTTAGTTTTTCGGCTGCGATGCGTTCAGTCCTTCGTGAAGATCCAGATGTAGTTTTGGTAGGAGAAATGCGCGATCTTGAGACTATTTCGAGTGCGATAACAATTGCAGAAACTGGTCACTTGGTTTTTGCGACTTTGCACACAAACTCGGCATCACAGTCAATTGATCGTATGATCGATGTTTTCCCGCCACATCAACAACCTCAGGTACGAGCACAGTTGGCAAACATTTTGATGGCTATTTGTTCACAACGTTTGGTTCCATCAATTGGTGGTGGACGAGTTGCTGCTGCAGAAATTCTCATAGCGACGCCAGCGGTCCGAAATATTATTCGTGAAGGTAAATCGCACCAACTTGAGGCAGTTATTCAAACGGGAGCAGAATACGGCATGCAATCTATGGACAAAACTTTGGTTGAACTTATTCACCAGGGAACAATCACATATGATGAAGCACGAAATTATGCTGTTGATATAGAAGAATTAGATCGGATGATGAGGGGCTAGATGTCCACCTACAAGTACACAGCTCGGGATCCAGCAACAGGGAAGAAAATTCACTCTGAGATTGAAGCTGACTCTGAGCAAGGTGCCGTAAAACAACTAAAAGCACAAGGCCTTACGGCTACGGATGTGTCCGCGGCTGGCGGCTTAAATATATCGAATCCGCTTAATCGAATTAAAACAAAAGACAAAGTGCTGTTTTCTCGTCAACTATCGACCTTGATCAATGCTGGACTACCACTGGTTCAGTCTCTTCGAAACGTAGCAAATCAGACTCAAAACAAAGGCTTTAAGGTTGTGATTAATACTGTAATCACAGAGGTAGAAGGCGGTTCGTCTTTCTCTAAAGCTCTTTCCAAGCATCCAAAAGTTTTTGATGAAGTATTTGTAAGTCTAGTTGCCGCCGGAGAAATATCTGGTACCTTGGACAAATCCCTAGAACGTCTTGCCGACCAAAAAGAAAAAGATGCCGAAATTTTGAGCAAAGTCCGAGGCGCCATGATTTACCCAATAATTGTTTTGCTCGTGATGACGGCGGTTGTTATCTTCATGACAGTTTCTGTGTTGCCTACGGTTGAGGCAGTTTACTCTGATCTTGATGTGGATATACCATTTATCACCAGGATAATGTTAGCATTTTCCAGATTTATTATTGGTTACTGGCCGTTTTTGATTGGTTTTATTGGATTGGTTTTCTTCTTTACACTTCGATGGGCGAGAACATTAGGTGGAAAGCGAGTTATGGATAAGTTGAAGATGCGGGCTTGGCCGATCGGACGTTTGTTCATGAAAGTTTATATGGCTAGGTTTACTCGCGTTGGCGGAACATTGGTGGCTGCGGGCGTGCCCTTGCTACAAATGATGGGCATAACAGCACGCGCAGTTAACAATGTCCATATTGAAGAATCGATTACCAAGGCGTCTGAGAAGGTAAGAGGCGGTAAGGCACTGAGTGAGTCAATTAAAAATGATCCAAATTTCTTGGAGCTCGTCCCGGACATGTTAAAGATTGGTGAAGACTCTGGACAGATCGAGCAAATGCTTAACAAAACAGCAGATTACTATGAAAAAGAAGTAGATAACGAGATACGAACCATTAGCTCGACTATCGAGCCGGTGCTCATGATTGTTATGGGCCTTGTAGCCATTATCGTCGTTGTTGCCGTTTTGCTTCCAATCTACTCTCTCGTCGGCGAAGACTCCTTCTCATTCTAGCCCTTTCTTGGTTAAGTAATTCACGCAACACTTGCAAATGCTCCGTACTTCTCGAGCCTTGTAGCATCAACAATCAATTATCCATCACTTTGATTCGTATACCGTCGATTCAGCTTCTATCTTGCAGTGTTACGTGAATTACTTCAAAACAGCAAAAAGACTTGACTGGAGTGGGAAAGGGGCTAAAATAGTAAGCATAAGCAAAAATATAAGAAAGGGCACCACATATGTTAAATCAACTTAGACAAAAGAAGAAAGAAGCGCAGGCAAAAAATCAGGGATTCACAATCATCGAGGTCATGATCGTTTTGGTCATCGCTGCAGTGATTATTTTGATAGTTTTCCTAGCAGTTCCAGCATTACAACGAAACTCCAGGAACAATCAAAGAAAGAACGACGTTGCACGCGTGAGTGCGGCGGTGAGTGAACATTCAAGCAATAATAATGGGCAATTACCTACAACCTATGTCCAGATAGCTAACAATGTTGGTACTTTGGGATTCTATACAACACCAACAGGTAATGTATCTACTGGTGCTCAAGCAGCAGTTACGGATCAAGGTACAATACGTGTAGTAACGGGGGCCACTTGTGTAGTTGCAACAGATGCTACGATAGCTGGTACTGCTCGTCAGTTTGCAGTACAATATGCTGTAGAAGTCGGTGGAACTGGAACTGACCCACAGTGTTTGCAGGGTTAAGTTTGTAACGTTTCTAAAAGAGCGGGATGACCCCGCTCTTTTTAATTGGTACAATAACTCGTAATGATAGTAATTGGATTAATATTGTTCGGACTAATCTTTGGATCTTTCGTGAATGCTTTAGTTTGGCGAATGCATGAGCAAGAAGACAAGAAATCAAAGGTAAAGAAGAAAGACCTGTCGATATCTCACGGTCGTTCGATGTGCGTCAAATGCCATCACAAGCTTGGATTCCTCGATCTCATCCCCGTTTTTAGTTGGCTGTGGCTAAGAGGGAAATGTCGTTACTGTAATAAAGAAATCTCAAAGCAATATCCTCTAGTAGAGCTTACGACGGCTGCGTTGTTTGGTTTGAGCTATTACTTCTGGCCTGTTCACGTTCAAGGTCTGCAATGGGCTGTACTCGCTGTATGGTTGATGAGTCTAGTTGTGCTCATGGCCCTGCTCGTGTACGACCTCAAATGGATGATTTTGCCCAACAAACTTGTTGCTATTGTTTCGGGATTGGCATTCGTGTATTTGATTTTACAAGTTGCTGACGGTGGTACATCGACGCTAATCAATGCTTTCTTTGGAATCATTGTGACGGCAGGAGTTTTTTATGCGATTTTTCAGATTTCAAAAGGGACCTGGATCGGTGGTGGCGATGTCAAATTGGCGGTCTCACTGGGAATTTTTGCAGGTAGTTTGCTCCATGGAGTTTTGCTGCTCTTTCTGGCTTCACTATTGGGTTCTTTAATATCTGCACCCCTAATGTTTTATGGCAAAACAAAACTAAAAACTCGCATTCCATTCGGTCCGTTTTTGATAGCAGCAACAGTCATTGTAGTTTTATTTGGGCAGGACATGATCGAAGGCTATGAGCGTTTAGTTTTCATCGGTTAAGATGATATAATCGTAAGCATAATGAAGGTGTTAAATCGGGTACGTGGGTATACCATTACAGAGACAATGTTTTTCTTGGTTATTACGGCCACACTACTTGCCAGTGGAATTTTGGTGTTTTCTGGTAGAAACCAGCGGACTCAATACACTCAATCTATTAGAGAAACAGATCAACAAATTCGAACGATTATCAACGAGGTTAGTTCAGGATTCTTCCCATCTAGTGAAGTTAACTGCACAAATCCGAATCCGGCAGTCAGCATGGAATTGAACATACCAGACATATTTACCGCAGGAACAGGGAATGACGAACAAGGTACACGGACTGAATGTGTGTTTTTAGGAAAGGTTATCCACTTTAACAAGGGACAGCTGGACGTTTATACTTTGGCGGGCGCCAGAAAAACCGCTTCTGACGCAAACCCAACCAACCTTATTGAAGCTAAACCACATGTAGTTTCGGCATTTGATCAGTCTTATGACATTTCTTACAGTATTGACGCCTTTAGGGCAACTGGTGGGTCAGTTTGTGATGCAGGCCCCGAAAACACTGCAGCCATTGCCATTCTTCGGTCGTTGGGTTCGATTGATGCAAGTGGGGATCCAAAATCAGGAGCGCAAACTACGGAGTTCAAAGTGATTTGCAATACTTCGGTGGGCCAGTCAGAAAGTGACATCAAAGAGTTGTTGAACGATCTCGGTGCTATTTCTGAAAATTACAAAACTCTTTCTGGAAGCGGGTTTAAGGTGTGCATGGGCGACGCAGCTCGGCACGGCTCAATCACTATCGGTGGGAATGCACAGAAGTTTGGTACAACAACAATCATCGACGACGATTCTGGAGATTGTGAATGAGTTTAAAACGCAACCAAGTAGGTGACACAATCATAGAGGTGATGTTGGCCGTCGGTATAGTTGGTCTAGCAATTGCTGGTGGATACGGAATCGCAACCAGA
The DNA here is from genome assembly GCA_030856205.1 of bacterium. Lineage (GTDB taxonomy): Bacteria > Patescibacteriota > Saccharimonadia > Saccharimonadales > JAGQNJ01 > JALYPT01. The sequence goes on from JALYPT010000006.1 coordinate 60,471, forward strand.
AGTCTCAAGCAAGCTCGGCAAGCTCAAGAACGTGGCGAAGCTCTAAAGCTAGCCGAAGGGCAGATCGAAGG